>CAYUWD010000120.1:0-11428 GCA_964448235.1 uncultured Bacteroidales bacterium
TACGCTACATTTCAGGAAGAGAGAAAAAAGTGCATTTACTAATTGAACTTAAGATATACTTATCAAAAGAAATGCAATTTGTAATTAAGAAACTATGTATGATATTTGCTTAATTTGATATGAGATTTGATTTTAGCTTGTCTTAGCCTTAAGAAAAGGAATGTATAAGATAAATAAAAGTAATCCTGAAGTAAAAATTATGATGCCTGTTATTGTAAATGCTGTTTTAATAGAATAAATATCAGCAAACCATCCTATAAATGGGCCAAATCCTGCAAATAATATTCTAATAACAAAATTTCTGACAGATAGAACTGTTGCCCTTATGTTTGGTTTGCATAAACGATTTATATAATCCTTTAGAACAGGTGTGGCAATACCTCTAATTAAATAAAATATCCAAATAAATAAAAAAATTATTTTTAACTCTGTAATTCCAAGCAATAAATATGTGCTGCTAATTACTATTAGGATTAGTAAAAGTGTATTTATTCGCCCTAGAATGTTTTCTGTCTTATATGCGAAAATTGTAGCAATTCCAACAGTTAAATTTAATATTGACCATGAAATGCCAATTTGATATTCGGAAAAAGAGTGAATCTTTTTTAAGTAAGCTTGAATAAACCATGCCATAGATAAAGTAGCACATCCAATTACTGCAGAGAAAAATATATTTATTGACAATTGTCGAGATTTAAATAAAGAATATTGAACAATACTAATGATGTTTGACCAACTGTTTGATATATGTTTTTTGATTTTATAAGGCTCTTTTAATAGTAATGCGGATGGTATTGCAATAAAAGCTATAGCTGTTTGGACGCAAAATGGTGTGCGGAGGCTTATTTCAGCTAAAAAACCACCTAATATTGCAGCTATAGTTTCTGCAAAATTACCTATGGATAGAACTCTGCCTTCATATTTTAAATATTTGTTTTCTTGACCTGATATTTTTAAACTATCATATAGTATTGCAGAATCACTTCCACTAATAAAACTTTGTCCCGTTCCAAGAATTAATTCAGCAATTAGAAAACCATAAAAACCATGACTGAAACTATATACTGCAAATCCTATTGTCCCTAGAATAGAGCCAAGTATTATTGTGTTTTTTCTTCCCCAGTTGTCGGCGAGATATCCGGATGGAATCTCTAAAATTATAATCGCAATGGAATAAACAGCTTGTAGTGTTAGAACATCTTGTAAACTTAGACCATTTTCTTGATAAAATAATACAATAATTGGCATATATAACATAAACCACTTTGCAATTTTAATTACATATAGAAGATTGATGTTTTTAGAACATGATCTCATTATTGTATTTTTGCGCAAACATACATAAAGTTTTTAATTTACTAAACGCTATTTAAGTAAAATGCCAAGGCTAAAATTTATTTAACTTTAATATAGGAAAATGTTTATAGCAAAAAAAATTACAACTCTAATATTATTCTTACCTTGATCAGGGCAAACTCATACTAATTTTATTGACCGCTCTGTATAGCGAATCAATCCTATTTTTAAGAAATGCAATAATACCAAGTCATTAATTAGTGCAATTTGAAATTGCTTAAATGTTTGTAATGACATTATTTGGACAAGATTAATAATTATTCGAAGAAAAATATTTTTTTCATAATTTATTTTTAACTTTTTTCTTGATAAAAAAGTAAGAAAAAATCAAGTCTCTATAAAAAACAGCAGTCTCCATTTGCAAAACCCAAGAAAATGGAATGATTTTCGAGCAAGCTCTCAACTTTCCCATTTTCTAAGGGTTTCGCTGCATTCCAACTACTATTTTTTATAAGGACAATTAGAGTATCTAACTTTGAATTGGGGTAGCAACTTTGTAAAATTAATGAATTTAGGCTAAATCTATTTTGCTATACAAAGTGTGAGTTTGCCCTGTTACCTTGATAAATGTTTTGAAAGTTTTACTCTATTTTTTTTACCTTTGTGCTTGTCATAGATTATTTTGTTATGGATTTTGAAAATATAATAAGCGACTTAAAAAATAAAATTTATAAACCAATATACTTATTGTATGGTGAAGAGTCATATTTTATTGATAAGTTAACGGAGTTTATTGCAAATAATGTTTTGACTGAATCCGAAAAAGCATTTAACCAAACTGTTTTATATGGTAAAGATGTTAACGTAGTTGATGTAATTGAATATGCACGGAGGTTTCCGATGATGGCAAATTTACAGGTTGTAATTGTTAAAGAAGCTCAGGATATAAAAAATTTCAAAAAAATTGAATCCTATACATCTAATCCACTTAATTCAACAATTTTGGTTTTTAGTTTTAAAAACACAAAATCAGTTGATAAACGGACAAAAGTTATTTCTCAAATATCAAAAATTGGAGTACTATTTGAATCAAAAAAACTTTATGAAAAAGGCATATATTCATGGATAACTAAACAATTGTCTGTAAAAAAACTTACTATACATCCAGAGGCTTTGAGATTATTGTATGAAAGCATTGGTGCTGATTTGTGTAGAATTTCTGCAGAAATTGATAAGCTTCTAATTACATTGCCAAAAAATATACAGCAGATTTCAAAAGATGATGTTGCGATAAATATTGGTGTAAATAGGGACTTTAATATTTTTGAATTACAAAAAGCTCTTAGTTTTAAAGATACAAAAAAGGTATATAAAATTATTGATTATTTTATTAAGGATGAAAAAAATAATCCTCTTATTGCAACTGTTGCAAGACTTTTTGAATATTTTAAAAAAGTTATTTTATATCATTCTCTAACAGATAAAAGTAAAAATAATACTGCAGCTGTTTTAGGAGTCTCTCCTTTTTTTGTAGATGAATATAGAACAGCGGCAAAAAATTATAGTCTTAGCAAGTTGGTAAACATAGTGTCTTATTTGAGAGAGACAGATGTTAAACTTAAAGGTATTGGCGCAGTAAATGCTAAAGATGCAGATTTGTCGAAGGAGTTGTTTTATAAAATTCTACACTAATGAGAAGCTTTTTAATTATTATTCTGGGTGTAACAGGAGTGATATCTTATCTTTCATGGAAGAATCAATCATTGTTTTCTAAACTTGTGTTTTCTCCTTATTTAATTGTTAAAAATAATCAATATTATCGTTTTATTACTCATGGATTTATTCATGCTAATTGGACACATCTGATTATAAATATGTTAGTGTTTTGGTCTTTTGGATCAGTTTTAATTCAGTATTTTAATATATTTTGGGAGAGCTTTGCAAATATATTGTTTTTGGGGTTTTATTTAGCTTCTATTATTATCTCTTCTTTGTTTAGTTTCTTTAAAAATAAAGACTATCCTTATTATTCTGCTGTTGGAGCATCAGGAGCAACTTCAGCGATAGTTTTTGCTTCAATATTTTTTGACCCATGGAATATGGTGTATTTTTTTGGAATTCTTCCTATACCGGGAGTGCTATTTGGAGCCTTATATTTAATATATTCGTATCGGATGGCTAAAAAAGGAACAGATAATATTGGACATGATGCTCATTTTTGGGGGGCAGTATTTGGATTCTTTTTCCCATTATTATTAAAACCTCAGCTAATTAGTTATTTTGTAAATCGAATAAGTACAATTCCTTTATGAAAAAGGTCGCATTTTTAGATAGAGATGGTGTCATTAATTATGAGCCCGGACATTATACATGTTCGGTTAATGATTTTGTTATTAACGATGGAATAGGAAAGGCAATAAAATTATTAAAAGATAATGGGTTTTTAGTCATTATTATTTCTAATCAGGGAGGAATTGCAAAAGGTTTATATAGTGTGGCAGATGTTTTGACTATGCATAAAAAATTACAAGATTTTCTTTTAGATTATGATACTTTTGTTGATGATTTCTTTTTTTGTCCACATCATGATGATGTTGGTAAATGTTTATGTCGAAAACCAAATAGCTTGATGTTTGAGAAAGCATTGTATTTATATAAAGCAGATCCAAAATTGTCTTTTGTGATTGGTGATAGTAGAAGAGATATTGAAGCAGCTAATAAAGTCGGAATTGAAGGTTTTTTTGTAGAGTCTAATGTGAATATTTTACCTCTTTGTAAAAAAATCATAAAGATTTAATATTATGGCAAAGTATTTAATGTTGAATAGTGAAATTGTACTTTCGTCTAAACCATGTTTGTGTGCAGATAATCGAGGTGTTTTGTTTGCAGATTCTTTTACACATTTTATTAGAGGTAATTCATCAAAAATATTCATGATAAAACTAAATTTCGATTTTATTATTCATTCGATGAAAAGTATGGGGATGAATATCCCTCATTTGTTTAAAATGTCAATTTTTGCAACTGATGTTGAGTTGCTTTTGCAAAAAAATAGAATTTATAAAGGGTTTGAAGCAAGTGTTACGGTATTTAGAAATTCATCAGTTGGTAAAATAGCAGAAAATAATTCTGTTTCTGTTTTGATTCAGGTTAATGCATGTCAGGACGAATTTTATAATCTTAATACTAAAGGCATGAGCATTGGTGTTGAAAAAAACATTACTATTCCTGACTATTTGATAAAAAATAGTTTAAGCCCATCTTTTAGTAATTATTATTTTATTAATAAAATTAATGATTTTAATATAGTTGATACTTGGTTACTGACATCAAATAAAGGAGTAATTATTCGATCTTTGGATTCTTTAGTGTTGTTTGCTATTGATAATAAAATTGTTATCCCAAAAATTGTATCTCCGGTTTATTTGAATATTATTTTGTCTTTTGTAATTAGAATTGCCCGTGAACAAGGATATTATGTCTATAAAGGAGATGTGACAGAAAAGGATATTGTTAAATTTGATGAAATATTTCTAATTAATCCTATGTTTGGTATTAAATGGGTGCAATCATATAAAGACAAAAGATTTTATCATAAAATTGCTGATCAATTTATCAAAGAAATAAACAGGAGATTGAAGATAGATATTGAAGACTAATCAAAATGATTAATTTTATGATACTCTATTAATTCTTCAAGAGGATTGTTTGTGAGGATTATCTTGTCAAAACCATTTTTTTGTGCTATTGGTTCAAGGAAATCTTTAAAACTTAGAGCTATACTTCCACAGAATCCTAATTTATATTTGGCAAAATCTTTAAAAATATAGATGTATTTGTTGAAAAACCTATCAAAAGAAACATTTATAATTTCTTGAAGCTGAGGCTCATGAATGTTTTGTTTTATAAACAGACAAAAGTTTGCTAAAAAACGATTAGGATGTTGCCTGCTATATACAGCTGATAATATTGAAGAGTGATCTTCACCTGTTTCAAGTTTAATCTTTTCTGTAAGGTCTTTGTTAAGTCGCTTTTCTAAATATAATTTAGCAAACATTTTTCCAATATATGCACCACTACCTTCATCTCCTAAAATATATCCTAATGATATCGCATTTTGTGCAATTGCACGACCATTATATAAACATGAATTGGTTCCTGTGCCGATAATTGCTGCAATGCCAGTTTCGTTTTTTAAAACAGCCCTTGCTGTACCTAACATGTCAGAAAAAATGTTAATAGATGCATTAAAGAAATATTCACTTAAGGCATCTCTAAGATGGGTAAAATTGTCCTGATTACTACATCCTGAACCATAGAAAAAAACTTTTTCAATTTTTAAAGGATCATTGTCTTTAGGATAATGTTCATTAATTGATGATATAATCTTGAGTTTTGTTACAAAATATGGATTTAAGCCAATAGTCCTGAATTCTGATAGTTTATTCCCTTTACTATCGGTAATAATCCATGATGTTTTTGTGGAGCCACTGTCTGCAAATATGTACATAATCAATTGTTTTGACAAATTTACATAAAGATTTTAATTTAAACAATTAAGATGTAAATCATTGAGTTTTCATTTTATGATGAATCTTTTTAGAATGATAGTTTCAATGTTTTTTCTAAGATAGAATATAAAATATGTAAACCGATTTTTAAAAAAGGTTACTTGATTAAAAGAATATGTTTAATTCCTAATTTATTTTTGTAATAAAAAATAATAAAGTTTATTTAGTTGCTCATAACTGATAAACTTTAAAGCAATAATTTTAATATTTACAGTCATTTTATTGGAATTATAAAATAAGATTCGTATTTTTACATACGTTAACCAAAATATACCGATATGTTGCTAGATATAAACTCTTGGTGGGCTTCAATGGAGCTTTTGGAAAAGATTTACTGGGCAATTGCATTACCATTTAGTGCTGTTTTTATAATTCAATTATTGATGACCTTAATTGGAGGTGGAGGTGATGGTGATATTGATGCAACAGGAGACGCTGATTTTGACGTTGATGCTGATGCCGGTATAGGTTTTCAATTCATAACTTTGAAAAACTTTATTGCCTTTTTTACAATCTTCGGATGGACAGGTATTGCTTGTCTGGATGGAGGCTTGAGTAAGGGAATGACGATATTTCTTTCTATTGTTGCAGGTATGCTGATGATGTTATTAATGGCAACATTATTTTACCTAATAGGTCGTCTTACCGAATCAGGGACAATGAAAATGGATAATGCTATCGGTAAAACGGCAACAGTTTATCTTAGAATTCCTGCAGCAAAAGCAGGAACGGGTAAAGTACAGGTTAATATTCAGGGACTAAGAACACTAGATGCTATGACAAGTCACGGCGAAGATATAAAATCAGGCAGTTTGGTGAAAATTGTCTCTATTGAAGCTGATGATATTTTAATGGTCGAATTATTATAAAAACTTAAAACTATGGGTGGAGAATTTGTATTAATTATTATTGCAGCAGTCGTATTTTTTGTATTTGTACTGCTAATTACATTTTTTAGACGCTATAAAAGGTGTCCATCCGATCATATTCTTGTAATATATGGTAAGGTCGGAAAAGTAAATGCGGAAACCAGATCCGCAAAGTGTATTCATGGTGGTGCCGCCTTTATTTGGCCGGTTATTCAGGATTATGATTTCCTTGACCTGACTCCGTTCTCAATTGAGATTAATTTAAAAAGTGCACTTTCAAAACAGAATATCCGTGTTGATGTTCCTTCACGATTTACAGTTGGTGTTAGCACCGAGCCTGGTGTTATGAATAATGCTGCTGAAAGACTTTTAGGATTAACACAACAGGATATCAGTAAACTTGCCGAAGATATTCTTTTCGGACAGTTACGTTTAGTCGTTGCAACAATGGATATTGAAGAAATTAACTCAAACAGGGATAAATTCCTTGAGGCTGTTTCTTCAAATGTTGAGGCAGAATTGAAAAAAATCGGTCTAAAGCTTATTAACGTTAATGTTACTGACCTTAATGATGAATCGGGTTATATTGTTGCTCTTGGTAAAGAAGCAGCTGCGAAAGCGATTAACGATGCTAAAAAATCTGTTGCTGAGAAAAATCGTGATGGTGAAATTGGTCAGGCTGAAGCTGAAAAAGACCAAAGAGTTAAGGTTGCTGATGCAATTGCTTATGCTAAGATTGGTGAAGCAAATGCTAATAAAGAAGAACGTGTTAAAACATCTGAGGCTGATTCTAGAGCAGTTGAAGGTGAGAATATTGCTAAGGTTACGATTGCAAACTCTAATGCTTCACGTAGAGAGCAGGAAGCTGAGGCTGAACGTTTAGCTGCTACTGCAGAGAAAGTGAAGCGTGCGAAAGCTCTTGAAGACGCTTACGCTGCTGAAAAACTTGCCGAAGAAATACGTGCACTAAGAGATAAAGCAACACAATATGCAAACGTTGTTGTACCTACAGAAATTGAAAAGCAGAAAATTGAAATTGCTGCCGATGCTGTTGCCGAACAAACAAGACGTCTTGCAAAAGGTGAAGCTGATGCAATTCTTATGAAAATGCAGGCTGAAGGTAAGGGTATGTATGAAATACTTAGTAAGCAAGCTGAAGGTTTTGATAAGATTGTTAAAGCAGCCGGTGACAACTCACGCGATGCTGTATTACTAATGATCGCTGATAAACTTCCTGAAATTGTTAAATCTCAGGTTGAAGCTATCAAAAATCTTAAAATTGATAAAGTTACCGTTTGGGATAATATGGGCGGTGGAAAAGGAGACGGAACTCCTACAACTGCAAAATTCCTTTCCGGTATGCTTGGTGCTGTTCCACCATTTGATGAACTATTCAAAATGGCAGGTATGGAAATTCCTGATTATCTTAAAGGTAAAAAGGATGGAGACCAAAACGATGAAGAACCACCTGTTTTCGAAGCAGAAGAGGTTGAACCTGATAAATAAAATAAAAGAAACCCGCCGATTGGCGGGTTTCTTTTTATCTTTAAATATGTAAACAATTTGTTACATGTAGGTCAAATTCTTGAATTTGACCTACTGTACAAATTGCATAGCGTAATACTTAGCAGTCAATTCCTCACCCGTTGCATTTTTAATCATTGTATTCCAATGCCATTTTGCACCCGGCATAAATACTTTATCAATTAGGAATTTCCCTACTTCTTCATTACCATAATAGCTTTGCATATTATAATCATCACTTCCGATAATTTCTGTTGATATATAGTAATTTAACTGTGATGCAAGTAATTCTCCTAATAAGTAGTTGTGATAATAACATGGAGAAGTTGCAATATGGCTTTTTGTAGCCCAGTCAGGCATATCACGGCCTTCGGGACGTGTTACCATTTGATATTCTTCAACAATATCCCACCATAGTTTATTTAAGTCCTGATCGGGATTTTCGTATAATGCTTTTTCAAAACGATACATTACCTGTGCCCAACGTGAAAAAACCAGTTGTTCAAGTCTTAATGACTGGAATCCTAATTCAGCTATTTCTACTTTTTCTTCATCGCTTATACCAAGCATATCTTGCATCCATTGTGCATTAGACCCCATACGTCCGAACATCATTGCAATAGCTTCTGTTGTAAAAGTATGTGCTGGATCACGTAAAACAAATGGAAGTTCTTCATCAATATATTTGTTATAAACAGCATGTCCGAATTCATGAAGCATTGTGTTCATCCAATTGTAGTTTGGTTTGATGTTACATAAAACTCTGATATCTCCCTGACGGTCAACATCAATACAATACGCATGTTGATTTTTCTTTTCCTTTTCGTATAGATCACTGATTGCAATCATATCTGTAATATCCATTCCAATAGAAGCATAATAATCGATTGTAAGCTGTTCAATGTCCTGATTTTTGTAATAAGTGTCTAGATCAATTTCATACATTTTTGGAGCTTCCTGGAAAAATCTGTTCTGATAATGCCATGGACGTAATTCTTCTTTACTGATATTGAATTTATTAGAAAGATATGTGTCAATATCATCTTTTAGATTAGTGTATGTCCCTTTTGTCAGCTCATCAAGTTCATCAAATATCTTGCTGATTTCCTCCGGATCTTGGTCACTGAGCTTAAGACTCATTTCATGATAATTTTTAAAACCTAATGATTGAGCAAGTTCGTTTCTCTTTTTTACAAGTGCAATAATATCGTCAGCAACTACAGGTCCAAGTTTTTTTACCTCAATCCATGCCTGCATTACTTCATCTGAACTTGTTGAAGTAGATAATATTTCTTCAATTTGATTATCTGACATTTGCTGACCATTAACATTTGCTCTGAAAAGAGAAAACTGGCGGTCAATCTCTGTTGACATATTTATCATTTCCTCAAGCATAGCAGGGTCAGCTTGATTTGAAAGGTATTCATTGTAAAGAAAATCAATCTCTCTTGCAAGAATTTCGTCTTTTATCTCATTAGATTCTTTTGTTTCTTTCAAGAATTTAAACTCTTCTTCATTTGTGTAAATCTTGGTGTACTCTAGTTCGTATTCAGCAGATTTTTTGTAATCACCTTCTTCACCTGATATAGATGCTTTAAAATAGGCATTACAAAGCTTTGCATAAAGGGGAGCAATCTGTTCCTCATGTGTTTTGGCAAATTCTTTAAACTTTTTTTCCATTTCGCTTTCTTTTTTGTCTGCATTATTGCATGAAATAATTGCTGCAACCGGCAGAATTAATAAAAACAAGTATTTTTTCATTTTATAAGTATTGTAAATTGTTAGAACAAAATTATCGTGATAAAATTATAAAAAAATTGTATCATTAGTTTATTTTGTTTTGTAGAGATAAAATATTTGATTTTAATAACTTAGTACATGACAAAATTTTTGTCATAATCTTTGCAAACCTTCGTACCTCAGTTATAGCAAAGATATCCGCCAAAAATTAGTTTGGGTACATTTGTATCTCCCGGACTACGTCCGAGGTTACAAATATTAAGCCCTACAGGGCTTAATGTAATTTTCAAATACAATAAATTTAAAAAATTCAATTTTTGTCATGTACTAAGACCGAAACATTATTTTTAAACTATCAAATCTATAACAGATCTGAACATGATTATTCTGATGTATATGCAGGGTTATGGACAGAATTTGATTTGGGCTACTCTGGTGATGATGTTTTGGGGGCAGACTCAATAAATCAAATGATGTATGTATATAATTCTTCTGCTGAAGATGGGTATGGCATTGATGAAGAGTATTATTCAGGTTTTTACGATAATCCCGTGCCTGTACAGGGGGTTATAGCATTAAATGAAAATGTTCATGCTGTTGTTGATCCTCTTTATTATGTAGGAGCAAGCCCTGGATTTTATGAGTATAACGATGAGGTTATTATGAATCTACTTAATGGAAAATCAATGAATGGAGTGCCATTTATTAATCCAGTTTCAATGGAATTAACAACATATTATTTAAATGGCTATCCCGAAAATGGTACAGGTTGGATTGCTCCTTATGCAGAATTTGGTGGAGATGCACGAGGTCTTATTTCTGCTGGATCATACAATTTAAACAGTGGAGAAAAGATTTGTCTTGATTTTGCATTGCCTTATGCACGCGATTTTCAGGGGGATAATCTTTCAGCATTAAGTGTGTTGCGGGAAAAAGCAGGAGCTATTATTGACTTCTTTGAAGAAAATGATTTAGGTTGTTATTCTTATCAATCAGATATTTTAGATAGGATTTCTAATCAAGCTAAAATTACAGTTTATCCAAATCCCTCGAATGGAGAGTTTAGTGTCGATTTGTCGGGTATTGCTGAAAAAACTAAAATAGTTAGAATTTATTCTATTGAGGGAAAGTTGCTTGAAGAGTTTATAAGTACAGAACCAGAATTAGAACTCTCAATACAGACAAAGGGAAGCTATTTGTTATTTTTAGAAACCAGTAAACATAAATATGTCAGTAAATTTGAGATTTTCTAATGAATAATCTCAATAAGTGATTTAATCTCTGATAAATTAAAAATCATTTTATATTTTTGCAACTTTATTGCCCAGTGGTTCCGAAAAATGAGAAAAAATATAAATTTTTTATTTTTCGGGAGTAGACGCCACTGACATTTGAAAAAATAAAATGTTCTTAAATAAAATTGCCCAG
>CAYUWD010000121.1:0-10990 GCA_964448235.1 uncultured Bacteroidales bacterium
AAACAACTATAAATCAGACATTTTCATAAGAAAAAAAGTATGCGTTTGCCCTGAAAAAATTATCTTTTTATTTTTATATTTATCTTCTATTTGGTAATTTTGCCAAATATAAAATTTGATGCATGAAGAAAATTATTTTAATAACATTTTGTCTTTGTTCATTTTTTGTTGGTCAAACACAAACGCTCGATAAAATTATAGCAAAAGATGCAAAAGAAATAGTTAATAATAGAAACACCGTTTGCTCTGTTTTAATAGATGGAAGAAGTGCCGAAATGTTTTCTGAAAAGCATATTCAAGGAGCAATAAACATCAATGCATTTGAAAGTTCATTAATGTCAGAATTAAAAAATCTCTTAAACAATAAAGAAATAATCGTTTATTGCAGCAACTCACACAGATCAGAAATCATTATCGAAAATCTATTAAAATTAGATTATAAAGGCAAAATTATCTTTATAGAAGACGGAATAAATGGTTGGATATCTGCAGGATATAAAACAGTAAGCATTTAAAATAAAATATATAATGAACAAAAATATAACAAAAGAATATCTTCAAAAAGCTGAAATATTTAAAGCCTTAGCACATCCAACACGCTTGTTTATTATTCACTCAGTAAAAGACAAAAAAATGTCGGTAAAAAAACTTTCAAAATTAGTTGATATCGATATCTCAACAATGTCTAAACATCTTGATATACTTAAATAAAATAAGATTATCGAAGGAGAGAAAATCAAAAATTATGTTTATTACAGACTTGCTATTCCATGCGTACTGGACTTTATGACTTGTGCAATTAAAGTAATTAATAAAAAATAAAAAAAATTAATTCCCCGTTTGGCTATTTTGCCAAATACAAAATTATTTAACATGAATGAATTAGAAAACGTAATTAAAAAAATGGATTTTCAATATTTTGGTAGAGGACAACATAAAATTGAACCTGATGAATTTCTTTCAAAAGAAAATGCAGTGTTACTGGATGTTAGAGCTAAAGAAGAAATGGAAACAATTAAATTTCTAATGTTGCATCATACAAGTGTACTAGAAATTCCGACCCATGAAGTTCCAAACAGAATCAACGAAATCCCTAAAGACAAATTGATTGGTGTATTTTGTTCATCAGGGGTTAGAGCAGTGGTTATTTTTACATACCTTTTAAGCAAAGGATACGAAAATGTGAAAATTCTTACAGGAGGATATCAGCCACTTATCGCAGGACTTATGCCCGGTAAAATTTACAAAAAATAATAAGTAAAGCAAGATGAACATCTGGATTTTAGCAGTAATAATAATGCTAGTTGCATTTTTAATGACAATGACTGGACGTGGAGGGGGAAATTTTTATGTTCTTACCCTTGTAATAGCGGGTGTAAGTATGAATCTTTCAGCCTCTACAGGACAATTTATTTTAATGTGTTCTTCATTGATGGCAACAATATTATTCAGCAAACAAAAGATAAACCACTGGAAATTAACGATTTTGTTAGGAATATTGATTTTCATATCAGCCATGGCAGGAGGATTTCTCGGTCAATACTTCGATGAAAAAGTTCTAAAATCAATATTTGCAGTTATCATGTTTCTTGCAGCTTTACTAATATTACGAAAACCAAAGCAAAAATTTAGAAGTGATAAAAAATGGGTAATATTATTAAAGTCAAATGACGAAAACTATTATGTTAATCTTCTGGTTACGATTCCTATCATTTTACTTACAGGATTTATTTCCGGAATGGTTGGTGTATCCGGGGGTTCTTTTCTTGTCCCTTTGATGCTTCTGACAATGAGTGTTCCTATGCATGTTGCAGTTGGAACTTCTACAACATTGGTAACAATTTCAGCAGCCGCAGGTTTCTTTGGACATCTTGGAGCAGGACTATCTGATTTAAATTTGGCAATACCATTAGCGATTGGTGGAATAATAGGTGCGTTTGTTGGCGCCAAAATAGCATTAAAATCAAAACCAAAACATCTCAAATTTCTTTTTGCAGGAACTCAGATGCTTGCTTCAATTATAATGATTATTAATACTATATAGTTTTTTACATTTATAGCACAGTTATTTAACAAATACTTTTAAAAGACAAACAGATAATTTGTTTTATTTGATTTTGTTGAATTTGCTAATTGAATCTACGTAAATAGAAAACATGTTAAAAATTTGCTTATATTTCATTAATAGCATACCTTCGTAAGTTTTACAAGTGACTATTATCATAAACCATAACAAATTAAATATCAATTAGTTAAAAATGAATGACGAGTTGAAAAACAAACAGAAAACCTTAGAAAACGATAAGGAAAATGTTGAGAATAATCTCAATACTAAAGAAAGTATAGAAGAAATTACAACTTCAAATAAAAATAACATCATAAATTCTGAAATCGAAAAAATAAAAAAAGACACAAAAGATTCTGCATCAGAGAAAAAAGATAATGAAAAGAAATCAGGAGAAGAAGATATCTTTTCCGAAATTATTTCTGAAGAAAATGAAAATGAAGAAGTCGTAGAAGAAGACTTTTCAACTCTCACAAAAGAAGAAATTTTAGATAAAATAAAATATCTAATCCACAAAACCGAAATTAACAAATCTCGCAAAACTATTGAAACTTTAAAAAGTCAATATTATAAGACCCAAAAAGCAAATTTCGAAAAAGTAAAAGCAGAGCTGCAAGCAAAAGCAGTCGAGGGAGTTGAAATAGAGATGCCTAAAGATCCGACAGAAGATTATTTAAAAGAATTAATGTCTGATTTTAAAAAGAAAAAAGCTGAGTTTGCTGCTTCACAAGACCTTGAAAAAGCCAACAATCTCAAACTAAAAGTTGAGTTAATTGAAAAGATTAAAGGTCTTGCAAATAGTGAAGAATCACTAAACAAGACTTTTAAGGAATTTAAAAAATTGCAACAAGAATGGTTAGGTATTGGACATGTTCCGGCTAACGAAGCAACTACGCTATGGAGAAACTATCAATTACAAATTGAAAGATTTTATGACCTTGTTAGAATTAATAAAGATCTGCGAGATCTTGACTTCAATAAAAATCTTAAACAAAAACTTAATCTTTGTGAAAAAGCCGAAGAATTACTCTTAGAACCAGACGCAGTTTCTTCATACAAAAATCTACAGGAACTTCATAATTTATGGAAACAACTCGGCCCTGTACCTGCTGATAAAAGAGAAGAGATTTGGGATCGTTTTAGTATAGCCAGCAAAAAAATACGCCAAGCATATCAATCCCATTTTGAGAAGCTCAAAGAAGAGCGGGAGACAAATTATAAACAAAAATTAATTCTCTGCGAAAAAGCCGAAGCAATAGCAAATTCAGAAGCTCCAACTAATGGTAAAGAATGGAGTACCCAAACAGAAAAAGTATTGAATCTGCAAAAAATATGGAAAACAATCGGAATGGTTCCAAAAGAAGTAAATGCAGAAGTTTACGAGCGATTTAGAGCTGCTTGCAATAAATTTTTTAATGCAAAATCCGAATTCTTTGATATAATTAATGAAGAATTAAACATAAACTATCAAACTAAATTAGAACTATGTGTTAGTGCAGAATCTATTCAAGATTCTAAAGAATGGAAAAAAACAACCGAAGCGTTTTTTGATTTACAAAAAAAATGGAAAGAAACCGGTCCCGTTCCAAAAAAACATTCTGATCAAATTTGGAAAAGATTTCGTACTGCTTGTGATACTTTTTTTAATGCAAAATCCGAATTCTATTCAAACATAAACAAAGAACATAAAGAGAATCTGGCAAAAAAAGAAAGCTTAATTAAAGAGATTAAAGAGTTTATACCCATAGATAAACAAGCAGAAAACATTAATATTATTAAGGCATTTCAAACTCGTTGGACAGAAATAGGATATGTTGCAAACAATCAAAAAGACAGATTGTATCAAGAATACAGAAAAGCCATAAACGAAATTTATGAAAAACTAAATCTCAATAAAAATGCTCTGGATATAAGCAATTTTAATTCTAAAGTAGAAGTTCTTAAAGAAACTGGAGAACTTAATGCTCTAAAAAAAGAACGAAATAAAATTTTAAAAAGAATTCAAGATTTAAATCTTGAGATTAACCAATATGAAAATAATATGGGATTTTTCTCAAGTGGTTCAGATAGTATTTTAAAAGATTTTGAGAAAAAAATAGACAAAGCACAAACAGAAATTAAAACCCTAAAAGAAAAGAAAAAAGCTATTGATCTTGCAGAAAGAGAAATAAAAAAGAAAGAAGAAAACAATGAATAAACTTATTTTTAAAAGATATCTTTTCCTTGGGATTATATTTTTGCTAATCTCAATAATTTCCTATTCACAAACAGGTGCAATAAAAGGATTTGTTTTTGACAAAGAAAATGGCGAGCCATGTATGTTTGCAAATGTTTCCATTATTGGGACAAATTTTGGTGCTGCCACAGACATCAATGGTTACTTCTCAATACCTAAAATTCCTGATGGAGATTATAATTTAGTAATCACATATGTTAGTTATGATAGTATCTCAGATGCTTTTAGCATTAGAAATGGAAAGATTCATTCGAAAACATATTATATGCAAAAAGCAGCATTTGTTTTAGATGAAGCTATCGTTTCTGCCGAAAGAGAAGAAATGAGAACCCAAATTAGAATATCAAAGGTAAAAGTATCTCCAAAACAAATTAAGCAACTACCTTCTATTGGTAGTGAACCAGATATTGCACAATACCTTCAGGTAGTTCCTGGTGTTACATTTACTGGAGATCAAGGAGGTCAATTATACATTAGAGGTGGTTCAAATATACAAAATCTAGTTTTGCTAGATGGAATGGTTGTATATAATCCGTTTCATTCTATTGGATTATTTTCAGTTTTTGATTCTGATATAATTAGAAACGCTGATATTTTTACAGGTGGATTTAACTCAGAATATGGAGGCAGGATTTCTTCTGTGATGGATATTTCTATGAGAGACGGGAATCCAAACAGATTTGGCGGAAAATTCTCTGCCAGTACTTTTGGCACAAAGCTAATGCTTGAAGGTCCTCTAATTAAATTTAGAGAAGGAAAATCAAGTCTCTCATATATTCTTTCAGGGAAAACGTCATTCTTAGAACAATCTTCAAAATTATTTTATCCATATATTAATGACGGCTTAGGATTGCCTTTTAATTATACTGATCTATATGGTAAAATCTCTTTAAATTCACCTGATGGCAGCAGGTTAAATCTATTTGGATTTAATTTTAATGACGATGTTAGTTATCAAGGTTTAAGCAATCTTGGATGGGATGCATATGGAATGGGAGCAAATTTCGTTGTAGTACCCAGTGGATCAACCGTAATGCTTAAAGCACATATGTCTTATTCAGATTATAATATCAGCCTACAAGCATTAGACAACTATCCTAGTTCTAGTGGTATTAAAGGATTTAACCTAGGTTTAGACTTTTTATATTTTCTTGGAAAAAATCAATTTGTTTGGGGGATAGAATCTCTCGGATTTAATACTGATTTTGAATATTATAACTCTATTGGACGTTTACTTGAACAAGAAGAAAACACTACAGAACTGGCAACATATCTAAAATATAAATTAAACTTAGGAGTGCTTCTCATAGAACCAGGATTTAGAATACAATATTATGCATCCATGGGAGACGTCTCTTTAGAACCAAGATTAGGTGTTAAATATAATATCTCAGATTTCTTGAGATTCAAACTTGCTGCAGGGATATATTCACAAGACCTCGTTGCTGCAAATAGCGACAAAGATGTAGTAAATTTATTCTATGGTTTTCTTAGTGGAAATTTAAATATACCTGATGAATTTAAAGGAAATGAATTAACTCATAAGTTACAAAAATCAGAACATATTATTACCGGTTTTGAAATTGATCTAACTAAAAAAATTGATCTTAATATAGAGGGATATCTAAAGAATTTCAGTCAATTAACTACAATAAATAGAAATAAAATATATGATGACATCCCTATAAATAATGATAAACCAGATTATTTGAAAAAAGATTTTTTAATTGAATCTGGATATGCCTACGGTGTCGATTTTCTTTTAAAATATGATCAAGAAAGATTATATATATGGTTCGTATATTCTTTAGGCTGGGTTAAACGCGATGATGGTGCAAGTGAGCCATATTATCCTCATTATGACAGAAGGCATAATATAAACCTTGTTACTACATATAAATTAGGCAATAATAAGTCATGGAATTTAAGCCTTAGATGGAATTTAGGTTCAGGATTTCCGTTTACTCAAACAGCAGGATTCTATGAAGAAACTGATCTTTATAACAGTATTAGTTATCCATACTGGCAAAGCAATGGATCTTTAGGTATTATCTATGGAGATTTAAATACGGGAAGACTCCCTTATTATCATCGTCTGGATTTTTCTGTCAATAAGAATATAACTTTCTCAAAACACACAAAACTAGAAATAAATTTTAGTGTAACTAATATTTATAACAGGCAAAATATTTTCTATTTCGACAGAGTTGATTATAATCGTGTAGATCAATTACCGATTATGCCAAGTTTAGGATTAAGTTTAACTTTTTAAATAATATTTATTTTGGCAACAACCAAGTATATTTTTGTAACAGGAGGAGTAACCTCATCATTAGGTAAAGGAATTATATCAGCATCTTTAGCAAAACTTTTACAAGCTCGTGGATATAAAGTTACTATTCAGAAACTAGATCCATATATTAATGTAGATCCCGGAACGCTAAATCCATACGAACATGGCGAATGTTATGTTACAGAAGATGGAGCAGAAACAGATCTTGACCTTGGACATTACGAAAGATTTTTAAATGTTTTTACTTCTCAAGCTAATAACGTAACAACTGGACGTATATATCAAGACGTTATTAATAAAGAAAGAAAAGGCGATTTTCTAGGCAAAACTGTTCAAATAATTCCACACATTACAGATGAAATTAAAAGACGCATTAAACTTCTAGGATCAAAAAATAAGTATGATTTTGTAATTACCGAAATCGGTGGAACAGTTGGGGATATCGAATCTTTACCATACATCGAATCTGTTCGACAATTGCGTTGGGAACTTAAAAACAAATGCATGGTTATTCATTTAACTTTAGTTCCATTTTTAGCTGCAAGTGGCGAACTCAAAACCAAACCCACTCAACACTCTGTTAAAACATTGCTCGAAGCCGGAGTGCAACCTGACGTCCTTGTTCTTAGAACCGAGCATCAATTAAATAATGAGATACGGACTAAAGTCGCAAATTTTTGTAATGTAAATAAAAATTCTGTTGTAGAATCAAAAGACGTAAGCACAATATATGAAGTCCCTATCGAAATGCAAAAAGAAAAACTTGACGAACTCGTTATCTCGCATTTCAATATTGATTTAAAAGACAGACCAAATCTTAAACCATGGAAAGATTTTTTGAAAAAATATAAACACCCTAAACATAATGTAAATATTGCTCTAGTAGGAAAATATGTCGAATTAAAAGATGCATATAAATCAATCAACGAAGCCTTTATTCATGCAGGTGCAGCAAACGAAACAAAAGTAAATCTAATTTACATACATTCCGAAGACATTAACGAAAATACTTCTGACAAACTTCTAAAAAATGTAGAAGGAATTATTGTAACCCCTGGATTTGGCCATAGAGGAATTTCAGGAAAAATAACAGCCGTAAAGTATGCCAGAGAAAATAATATCCCGTTTCTTGGTATCTGTTTAGGAATGCAATGTGCCGTAATAGAATTTGCAAAAAATGTCCTAAATCTTGATGACCCAAATTCTTTAGAAATGGATAGAAAATGTAAAAATCCTGTAATCAATTTGATGGAAGAACAAAAAATGATTACTGAAAAAGGTGGCACTATGAGATTAGGATCATACCCATGTAAATTATCTAAAGATTCTAATGCATATAAAGCTTACAAAAACACAAAAATAAATGAGAGACACAGACATCGTTACGAGTTTAATAGCTTATACAAAGAAATGTATACAAAAGCAGGTATGATAGCTACAGGAATAAATCCTGAAACTAAACTTGTAGAAATTGTAGAAATACCAAATCACAAATGGTTTGTTGGGGTTCAATTTCATCCTGAATATAAAAGCACAGTTATTAACCCTCATCCTATTTTTGTAAGTTTTGTCAACGCAACTATAAATAAGTAATTTAAAATAATAAATTTTAATATGGATAAAAATAGCATAATCGGATTGGTAGTAATAGGTGCCCTGTTAGTTGGGTATATGCTTCTAACAAAACCTAGCAAAGAAGAAATTGCACTGGAAAAGCAGAAAAAAGACTCTATTGCACAGGCAGAAAAAACAAAAGACTCTATTATTAAAACCGAAGAATTAGCAATGATAAAACAACTTGACAGTATTGAGAAAGTTGATTCTATAAATACAAACAAAATAGAAATTCCTGACTCTTTATCTCAAGAACAAAAAGATTCAATTCAAGAAGTTGCTTTAACTACTGAGTATGGTATGTTTAAAAACTCTGCAACCGGAATAGAAGAATTATATACTATTGAGAACAATAAAATGATTATCACTCTTACTAACAAAGGTGGTAAAATATATTCTGTTGAACTTAAAAATTATAAAACATATAATGGCGATCCTCTTATTCTTTTTACAAATGATTCTGTTTCAAACTTCGGGCTAGAAATGATTGCTCAAGGCAAAGCACTCATTACAAATGATATGTATTTTACACCCACAAATACTTCAAATAAGATAAATGTTACAGATTCCCCTATAAAAACAGGAATGCGTTTGCAAATATCTGAAGAAAAATATATTGAATTCCTTTATACAGTAAAGCCTGATGAATATATGATAGATTTCGACATAAATATTGTTGGTCTACAAGAAGAATTAAGAACTAATCCATATATAACAATGCGTTGGAATCAACTAATTCCGGGACTTGAAAGAGGACGCGACTGGGAAACCAATAACACTACCGCTTATATTAAAATGACTGATGATGATATCGAAAAGTTAAGTGAAAGAAAAGATGAAGATAGTTTTGACAGTAATGGGAGTGCACATTGGGTCGCATGCAAACAACAGTTTTTCTCTTCAATACTTATTGCAAAAAACAAACTTGACAACCCAACAGTAAAAATTACTAAGATTGAAGATGAAAATAGTAAGTATCTTAAATTTTTTGAATCGGAATATACATTCTCTCTTTTAAACGAAGAAAAAGAGTCACAAAATTTTAATTTTTATTTTGGTCCTAATAAATTTAAAACACTTAAACAATATGATATTAATCTCGAAAAAGTTGTTCCTCTGGGTTGGGGGATTTTTGGATGGGTTAACCGATTTTTAATTATCCCAATATTTAATTGGTTAGGTAGCTTTATTAATAATTTTGGGTTAATAATATTATTATTAACATTAATTATTAAGATAGGGCTTTTCCCTCTTACATATAAATCGTATATGTCTTCTGCAAAAATGAGAGTTTTAAAACCTCAAATAGAAGAACTAACAAAAAAATATCCTAAAGGCAAGGAAATGGAGAAACAACAAGCAACAATGGCATTATATAAAAAAGCCGGAGCAAGTCCTATGGGTGGTTGTTTGCCAATGTTACTACAATTTCCTATACTTATTGCAATGTTTAGATTTTTCCCGGCATCGATAGAATTACGACAGCAAAGCTTTTTATGGGCCAATGATTTATCAACCTATGATGCAATTGTAGAATGGTCAGGAAACATACCTCTTATTTCAAGCTTTTATGGAAACCACATTAGTTTGTTTACTTTACTTATGGCAGCATCAATGTTAATTTCTACAAGAATGACAAGCGCCAATCAACCAACAAATAATAATATGCCCGGTATGAAATATATGATGTATTTTATGCCAATAATGATGATCTTTTGGTTTAACAAATATTCTTCCGGATTAAGCTATTACTATTTTTTGGCCAACCTTATTACTATTCTTCAAACATGGATTATTCAAAAATTTATTATTGACGAAGATAAAGTGTTAGCACAAATGGAAGCAAATAAGAAAAAGCCTGTAAAGCCTAAATCTAAATGGCAACAAAGACTTGAACAAGCACAAAAAATGCAACAACAAAATAAACGTCGTTAACAATCAATACTAAAGGGCATTTTGATAGTTATAACATAGCTATCAAAATGTCCTTTTATTTATTAATAGACATGACTATTGACAAAACATTAAACAAAAACGAAACTCCGGCAATGTTTGACAATATTGCCAATACTTATGATAGATTAAATCATATATTATCATTTGGTTTAGACAAAAAATGGCGCTATACATTTGTAAATATGCTTCGTTTTAAAAACTATCATACAATTGTAGATATTGCTTCGGGAACTGGAGATTTACTACTAAAATTACAATCTCTTAACGCAACGAAATATTATGCAATAGACCCTGCAAAAAACATGTTAAAAATAGCAAAGTCTAAAGTTCCAAATGCTGAATTCTGTATTTCTTGTGCAGAAACTCTTCCTATAGCAAATAATAGTTGCGACTTAATTACTGTCTCATTTGGAATTAGAAATTTCAACTCTATTAATAATGCCTTTTCCGAATTTAACAGAGTATTAATAGATAATGGGATTGTTTCAATAATGGAATTTTCTCAACCAAAGTTTTTCTTATTTAATTGGGGATTTTTAATTTATTTAAAAATATTTTTACCTATAATTGGACAGATTATTTCTAAAGATAAAACTGCTTATAGATATCTTCAAAGATCAATAATTGATTTTGTAAATAAAGTAAATGTTTTTGATGAGTTAAAAAAACATGGATTATATAAAATAAAACAAAAGAAACTACTTTTCGGAACAGTAATAATTTACACAGTACAAAAACATAAATAATTAACCCTTTTATTATCAAAAACATATAATATGAAAGTAATTGCTTTTAACGGAAGTCCTCATCCAAATGGGAATACATA
>CAYUWD010000122.1:0-10946 GCA_964448235.1 uncultured Bacteroidales bacterium
TCCAGTAATCAATGATGAAAAAATTCTGATTTTCTTCATCATCCCATGCAAAAACACTTTGATGAATCTCAATATCTCTTGAAACGATATCATCACTATCATCAAAACATAAATCTATTTGCTGATCACTTACTTGCAAGTCTTGAACTACAAGTGGATATGTGATTGTCGAAAAATCTGAAACCTGTCTTACACCACTATATATTTCTGATGCAGAAGTTCCTGAAATAATTCCACAATCATAAAATACGGGAAAGTATTCCTCAAAAACAAAACCGTCACCTACTGAACTATTTACATCAGAAAAGCCTAATCTACCTGATGAAGTAACAGACAATTCTAATTTTTGTGTAGTTATATTTTTATGTCCCGGATTTATGTTTATCTCAATAGTTTGTGATGCATTATAGTCTGTTGCATCATAAGCAAAATTTAAAGTCAAAAGATAATCTTTAGGTGTATCTTCCAAAAACTCCACAACAATTTCGTTTTCAGAAATATACGACTCAAGACTACCCAAACTTCCCGAAAATATTTGAGATGTTTGAACATCTGCATATTCAGAATCTGTACTAACTGTTATTGTAAGTCCCTCAACTTCTTTTAAATAATTAATAAATTCTGCATTAACCACTATATATTCATCTGATTGTTCAACATCATATTCCTGTATAACAATTGCTGGAGTATTATCCATTGTCAATGCATTATATAAATTTATACGACCTGTACCAAGCATTCCCGCATACGGGACATTATAAGGAATTGTATCTATTAAATCTGCAGAAATTTTTATAAGTTCGGCTATTTGATTTGCATTATAATCTGGATAAGCTGCTCTTAATATTCCTGCACACCCACTTACAATAGGAGCAGCAAAAGAAGTCCCGCCCCACATAAGAGTATAATCAGACCCTGTTGTCGTTGAGCTAAACATTGCTGCAGGTGCTGATACATCTACATGATAGCTATAACTAGACCCCTGACTAGTAGGAGTATTTTCAGGCGACCATCTTTCATCAAGTTCTGTAGTTCCTGCAACAGAAAGGACATTATTATATGATGCAGGATAATAATTGCATTTTGAGTCTGTATTTCCTGCTGCTGCCACAACCAACATATCATGATTAATAACTGCATAATCGATTACATCTTGTGCCATTTGTTGATAAAACTCCCCTCCCCAACTACAATTTATCACATCAACACCATGATTAGCTGCATAAACGATTGATTGATATGAATTCACTAAATAGTTATCTGAGTTACAGATTTTTAAGGGTAAAGTTTTACATTTAAAGCCTGCTCCTGACACTCCTATTCCATTATTTGTAGAAGCACCTGCAATACCCGAGACCCATACTCCATGATCATTTACATCTACTTGTGTATTATTATTATTTTCTGCAAAGTCCCAACCTCTAAAATTATCAACAAACCCATCCAAATCATTATCAACACCATCTGGCAAATCTGCATAATTATTTTTAATATTATATATTAAATCATCGTGTGATAAATCAGTTCCTGTATCAGATATTCCTATTACAATATTTGTATCTCCTTGATGAATATCCCATGCTTCTAAAGCCTTTATATTACTCAACCAATACTGATCAGTAACATTCATTGGATCATCCGGCAAGAACAAAAGCTCGACTTCATATAAAGGCTCTGCATATTCTACCATATCATTTCTAGCAAACGCATCTGATATTTTTTCAACATCTATATTTAAATTTGTTTTTAATTTATATATAGTACTTATATCTACTTTCTCTCTCCCGTAAGCATTATATTTTTCTTTTGACACATTTGCATATGGGAACATTTGCTCAAGACTGTCTAAACCAAATTCTTCTTTTAATTTAAGAAATCTGCTATCTATTTTAAATGTATCTTTGTATTCAGGTTTAACTTTAAATATTATAATTCCATCTTTATATTTTTCATGATATTGTTTCTGCGCAAAACACAAACTAGAAGCGAAAGCAAATAAAATTAAAATTAAATAATATTTCATCTGTATGTTTTTTTGCAATATACAAAAAAAATGGTCAGCAATTGCCGACCATTATAATTTTTACAATATAGACTTTAGTTAGAATCCTGTTGGACATCTCCTGTTATCTTAAGAACAACACTTGGTGTCTTTGGATCGTTTGTAATTACAGTAATTGTTTTATTCTGACGACCACGTTTTCCTGCAGAGTTAAAAGTAACAGTAATATGACTCTTTTCTCCTGGTTTTATAACCATTTTTTCAGGATTCGTAGCAGTACATCCACATGATGCTTTAATTTTTCTAATTACTAAGTCGCTTTTACCTGTATTAACAAAATCAAAGTTATGAGTAATTTTTTCGCCTTGTTTTAATGCTCCAAATTGGAATTGAACATTTTCAAACTTAATTCCTGGTGCTTTTTCTAATTCTTCTGGACTAAGATGAGTAAAATCTTCTTCTAATGTAGCACTAATAGATAATCTATTTCTATTATTTTTGACACCATTAATAATTACATTTATTCTATCCATTACAAAACCCCAGTCTTTCTTTTTTGTCGCATCATAAGTAACAGTTATGTAACCGATTTCGCCATGTTTTGCTCCTTCTTTCATTCCTTTTAATACTTTAGGAGTGCATGAAATTTCTATATGTTGTGGAACATTTTCAAAAGTAAGAGTAATAGGTTCTTTACCCATATTTACAACACCCAATGTATCTGTAACAACTTTTGTATTATAAACTTTATTAAATGCTATATGAGATGTTCTTAATCTCAAATTATCAAATACTTTTGGATAATAATCTTCGATTCCTTTTTCACGAGGTGTAACCTGCCCCTCAATTCTCAATAATGTAGTCGGATTCTCTGTGTTTGTTGTTACTGTTACAGATTTATTAAATTTCCCAGGTCTGTTTCTAGGATTATAAGTTGCTTTTACATAACCTTTTTTACCAGGTTGTATTGGTTCCTTTGTATAATCTGTAGCCGTACAACCACAAGATGCTCTTACATTAGTTATGTACAATGGTTTACTACCCGTATTTGTAAAATTGAACATTGCGGATTGAGGTCCTGCTTCTTCTTTAAATGTCCCAAACTTATGGACAGTTTTTTCCCAAGAAATTGAAGGTTCCTGAGTTTGTGAAAAAACTACAAATGTAAGTAGAATTCCAATAATTAATAATCCTGTTTTTTTCATAGTAATTTATTCTTTTTTTTGTTAACTATTTAGTTTATTGTCTTTCTGCCGGATTAACATCTCCCATTATTCTTAGGACAGATATCGGCTGAAATTCATTCGTTGTTACTGTAATTGATTTGTTAAATTTACCAGGTCTTTTTGCAGGATTATAAGCAGCTTTTACATATCCTTTAGCACCTGGTTTAACTGGCTCTTTTGACCACTCAGGAGATGTACATCCACATGATGCTTTCACATTAGTAATGTACAAAGTTTCGTTTCCGGTATTTACAAATTCAAAAGTCGCGACTACTTTCCCATCAGCTTCATCAAATTTCCCAAAATCATGAACTGTTTTATCCCACGATATTGCTGGACCACTTTGTTGAGCAAAAACCATAGTTGAAATAATCACAACACCAACACATAATAATATCTTTTTCATAACTGTAAAAATTTAATTTATAATTTCGAAAACAGTATTTTCAAATTTCATACCAAACATTTAAATATCTTATCTAAATTTATTCTAATATTAATTAAAAGTCGTTAAAACTCAATCTCGCCTGAGGTAACACATCCAAATCAGAAAATATGCCGCTAATATACATAAAATGTCCAACTAATCCAATCATAGCTGCATTATCTGTCGTATATTCCAATTTTGGCAGATGAATATTCCATTTTTCTGTATTTGCTAAATTCAGTAATCCATTACGCAATCCACTATTTGCTGAGACTCCTCCAGAAAGTGTAATTTCTTTAATTCCTGTCAATTTAACTGCTTTTTGTAATTTGTCCAGTAGTATTTCAACTATAGTTTTTTGTAATGATGCTGCCAAATCTTCGATATTTTCTTCGATAAACGATGAATTTTCTTTAAGGTTGTCTCTTAATGAATAAAGAAAAGATGTTTTTAATCCACTAAAACTAAAATCCAGATTTGCAATCTTTGGTTTATTAAAGCTAAAAGCACTAGAATTTCCAGATTTTGATAACTTATCAATAAGTGGTCCTCCTGGGTACTTTAAGCCTAAAACTTTTGCACACTTATCAAAAGCTTCACCAGCTGCATCATCAATAGTTTTCCCAATAACCTCGAAATCAAGATAATCTTTAACTAAAACTATTTGAGTATGGCCTCCCGAAACAAGTAAACATAAATATGGAAACATTGGCTTAAACGAATCTTCATCCTTTGTTCTTAACATATGGGTCATAATATGACCATGTAAATGATTAACTCCAACCATTGGAATTCCAGACGATAAAGATAATCCTTTAGCAAAAGAAGTGCCTACCATTAATGAACCTAACAATCCAGGACCTTTTGTAAAAGCTATTAAATCAATATCTTGCAGACACATTTCTGCTTCTGCCAATGCTTCCTGAACTACCAAAACAATATTTTGTTGATGTGCCCGACTTGCCAACTCAGGAACTACTCCACCATATTTTTCATGTATTTCCTGTGTATTGATCACATTTGAATACAATTTAGCATCAACTAATACCGCAGCAGATGTATCATCGCATGAAGATTCTATTGCTAATATTTTTAAACTCATAATTGTGAACAAAATTACATTTTTTATAATATTCTAATGTTTTTTTTCATAATATTTGTATAATGGGATAATAAAAATTTGAAATTTGCTTAAAACAAGAATAAAACGATTTATATTAATAATATTCCTCCTGATTGTCAAGAATATTATTTTGTTGCTAATTATTGGCAACTCACCATTCTTGCAAAGTTACCTAACAAAAAAAACAATCTCATTTTTCGCAAAACACTACGATATAAATCTACATATTGATAATGTATATATGAAATTCCCTAATAAAATTGTATTGAGTGATATATATATGTTAGATTCAATTGGAGATACAATCATAACTACCAACAAAATATCAGCTGAAATATCAAAATATAAAATTTGGGATGAAGAACTTTATCTTGATAAAATTGATATTATTAATCCAACAATAAATATTTCAATTGACACAAGCGGAGTTGCTAATTATCAATATTTTATTAATAAATTCTCGAATAATACTCCTGATACAACAGAAACGTCTAAATTAGAAATATCGTGCAAAAATTTTGAGATAATCAACGCAAATATAAACTACATCGACAAAAGAGAAATAATAAATAATGATGGGTTTAACTCTTCAAACGTTAAAATAAGTGAATTTAATCTATTAATTAGTAACTTCAAATACTATCCCGATAGTATTGAACTAGATTTAAACAATTTTTCATTTACAGAAAACTCAGGGATTGACTTAAAAGAAATTTCAGGTCATATAAAATATTGTGATACTGCAATTAGCGTAAACGATTTTGCATTTATTACAAAAAACTCCTATTTCAGAAGCTCATTAATTGAACTTACCGGTAAAGATAGCGATTACTTATCAGATCCGTTAAATAAAATGGAACTAGAGATGAATATTGACACATTAATTTTTGACATTGCTGATTTGGGTCCATTTTTACCAGAATATAAAAACATACATGACAAATTATATTTATCTGGAATTTTTAAAGGAAAACTTTCAAGATTTAAATTTAAGAAATTTAATATTGCCTACGGAAATAATACTAGGATGAAAGCAAATTTATCAGTCGATGGCCTCCCTGATTATGATATGACTTTTATTTTTGGAGATGTAACAGAATTTACAACCTCAAATAATGACATTAAAAATATTATTCAACTATCATCACCTAATAAATACGTATATATTCCACCAACGATTGATGAAATAGGAAGCATCTCTTTTGAAGGTAATATTACAGGTTTATTTAATGACCTTGTAGCATATGGTGAATTTAATACAGGTTTAGGTTCTCTTAAAACTGATATCGCTATTATTACAGATTTTGAAACCTTCGATCTAAATTATAAAGGAACTCTGAATGCCTATCAATTTGATCTTGGTAAGATTGCTGGCGATCAAAACACTTTTGGCAAGATATCCCTCAATTCAAATATTTATGGTAATATTGACTCAATAGGTAACTATAATGCAAATATTGATTGTAACATAACCAATCTTGAGCTATTAGGTTATAATTACACAAATATCAAATTTGACGGAGATGTTTCAAATAGTTTTTTTGATGGAAATTTATTTATAGATGATCCAAATCTCAAAGTTGAATTTTTTGGTAAATATAAATATGGAGGGAATAATCAATATCTTGACTTTTCAACCGATGTTTGGGCAAATCTAAACAATCTGAATATTACTAATGACAGTATTAATTCTGAGATTAGTTTTGTTCTTGCTTGTGACTTAGAAGGAGATCTATTATCAAGACCTGAAGGCAATATATATCTAAGCCATGTAAAATATTTAACTAATAATGAATATCTAAATTTACAACAATTCAATTTTAATAGTTTTATCGACGAATACAACCAACAATACCTAACACTCAGATCTGATTATATTGACATAAATTTTTATGGAAGTTTCTTATTTACAGAATTATCAGAAAGTTTATATAGTCTTTTATCCAGTTATACTCCGGCATTCTTTAAACAAAATGAAATTCCTGACAACAAAAAAAGTGATAATATTGTAAACTTCGACTTCCGTTTAAAGAATCTCAATAATATTACAAATATATTTATGCCAAAACTAAATATTGAAAGTGATATTTTTGCCGAAGGAATGATATCTGGTCATAAAAGTCGATTTAATGCAATATTTAGTATTCCTGTTATTAAGTATGATAGTATTTATTTATGGGGAAATGAATTTACTATTAATGGATATAAAGATTCTTTGGACATAAATCTTAAAATGCAGGAAATTAGCGCACGAGAATTTCCATGGTTCGAAAATATTAATTTAGATCTTAATGTTTTAAATGACAGTCTTATGCTTGCTCTAAATTGGGATAATTATGATGAAATCAGAAATGCCGGCAATCTTAAAATAAGCACAAATTTTATTGCAAAAGAAGACTCTGTATTACCACGAATTGATAATTTAATTCATTATTCAGAAATAATTGTTGAAAACAGACTATGGGAAATTAGCAAAACTCCTGTTTCTATTGATGGAAATGAAATTGATATTGATTATTTTTCATTAACACACAACAATCAAGTTCTTAATATTGATGGTGAAATTTCAAAAGATGAAACAAAATTGCTTCGGTTCTTAATCCAAAATGTAGATATCAGTAACTTCAATTCATATATTAGTAAGTTTGGATATCAATTTACAGGCACCCTCTCTGGAAATGGCAGAATAGCAAACATTTATGAAACGCCAAGTTTAAAATCATCCTTAAGTATTAATCAATTCACCATAAATGATGAAGATTTTGGCAGATTTGATCTCTCAACAATTTGGGAAGGTAAAAGAAATGGTTTTAGAATAGATGGGATAAATAAATATATGCAAATAAAAGGCTCATATAATCCTAGTTTGGACAGCCTAAATATAAATTTTTCAATGGATAATTTTAAACTCAAAATTCTTGAACCATACCTTCTCGATTATGAGATAAGTGAGCTTGATGGAACTTTTGATTTAGGATTAAACATAAATGGCAGTTTAAAAGAACCAGAAATTGATGGTCAAATTAAATTTGAGAAAGCAGAATTTGTATATGATTTCTTAAAACTAAAAGCATATACTGATGATGAAGTTCAGATTACAAATGATGCAATATTATTCAACAATTTCAAATTGTTTGATGAGAATAACAACGAAGGGAGTATAAATGGTGGCGTATATCATAATAACTTTGATGACATATCTATAGACTTGCGAATAGATGCTGAAAACATGAAATTACTAAATACAACTGAAAAAGACAATAGCCTATATTATGGCACCGCCTATGGAACAGGTAATGTTAAAATAAGTGGAACTCTTGATAAATTTGGCATTGACGTTGTAGCTAAAACAGAACCAAACACAGTATTTGTTTTACCAATGACAGAATCATACGAAGGAGGAAATATATCATATGTTACATTTACACAAAATCAAAAAGATTCTACTGATACATATACTATTCAACCCCTTAATTCAGAAATGGAATATTATTTCAAAATGGACGTAGAAGTAACTCCTGATGCAGAAGCACAAATTGTGTTTGACCCAAAAGTTGGAGACCTAATTAGAGGCTATTGTAGTGGAAATCTTAAAATGGAGTACACCTCTGATGAAGAGTTTTATATGTATGGAGAATTAGAAGTTGTAGAGGGAGATTATCTCTTTACTTTAGAAAACATTATCAATAAGAAATTCCATATAAAACCAGGCGGAACAATCGTTTGGTCAGGAGATGAATATGAAGCAATTTTGGATCTTGATGCAGTATACTATGCTAGAGCTCCACTAAACGATCTTATGGCATCCATTACAGATTCTAGCGATATTGACATCTATAAAAAGCCTATGAATGTTGAATGCCATATGCACATGAGTGGGAGTTTAATGTCTCCGGACATACAATTTAGCATTAAAGTTCCAAATGCAAACGATAAAGCTAAAGCACAACTTGCAAATCTCACACAAGACGAAATTAACAAACAGCTATTATATTTATTAATCCTTAACAGGTTTTACAATCCAAACCAAAATAATAGTATGGGAACAGATATGGGGTCAACTACAAATGCCTTTGGAGTAACATCAAGTGAATTACTTTCAAATCAGCTCAGCAATTGGTTATCGCAAATAAGTAAAGATTTTGATATTGGATTTAATTATCGTCCGGGAACAGATGTATCTGGACAAGAACTAGAAGTTGCCCTTTCGACTCAAATATTAAATGACCGAGTTTTAATAAATGGAAACGTAGGAATCGGTGAAAATAAAGCCACAACCAGTAACCTAGTTGGAGATATTGAGGTTCAACTAAAAGTCAACAAAAAAGGATCTTTTAGATTAAAGGGGTTTACCAGAGCAAATGATGACCTTGAGGCTGAATTTGGACCATATACAAATGGGGTTGGTGTTTTCTACACCGAAGATTTTAATACACTTGGCGAACTTTTTACTAAGTTTTGGCATACAATGACTTTTAAAGAAGCTCGAGATACAAGAAGAGCAAAAAAATCAATTATAAATAAACAAAATGATTAGGACTTTTTATTAAAGTTCCTTTTCTTATTATCATTAAAACGTTTTTTGTTTTTATTCTTCTTATAATACTTTTTTTTCTTATATTGTATTATTTTATACTCTGGTCCTTTGGGAATTCCTTCTGGATTTTTATCTTTTCTAAGCTCTTTTCCTAAAAGTTTTTCAATCCTATTAAAACTTAATATCTCTTTTTCGCCTATAAAGCTAATTGCCAAACCAAGTTTGCCGGCTCGTGCAGTTCTACCAATTCTATGAACATAATCCTCTGCTTTATCCGGGATATCATAATTTAGGATTAAATTTACATCCTCAATGTCAATTCCTCTTGATAAAAGATTGGTAGTTACCAAAATACGAATTTTACCACTCTTAAATTCCAACATTTTTTCATTTCTCTCCTGCTGAGAAAAAGATGAGTTTATTGCAGAATTTTTTATTCCAACCATTCTTAAATAAGCAGATATTTTTGAAACACTAATCTTTGTTCCGGCAAAAATAATAACACGCTCACCTTTAAAATTGCTTAAAATATTTGTTAACATCTCAGGTTTATTTTTTTCAAAAACCATATATACCTTCTGATCAATTTCTTGAGCCGGTTTTGAAAAGTTTAAGTCAAGCACCTTAGGATCTATCAAAATCTGTGAAGCTAACTTTCTAATTGAGTCAGGCATAGTTGCACTAAACATCAATGTCTGCCTATTTTTTGGCAAATAATCAATAATTTTAATTATGTCGTCATAAAATCCCATATCAAGCATTTCGTCAGCTTCATCCAAAACTAGAAACTCTAATACAGTTGGATCAACATAACCCAAACTTAAATGCGAAATTAATCTACCAGGTGTAGCAACCACTACATCTACCCCATTTGCTAATGCATTTTTCTGTCTACTAAAACCATCTTGGTCATTCCCTCCATATATTGCAATACAAGAAGTATTTGTAAAATATCCTATTCCGCTTACCTGCTCTTCAATTTGCATACAGATTTCTCTTGTAGGTGTAATAATTAAAGACTTAATGCCTGGACCTTGAATATTTTTTATCTTTTCCATTATTGGAATAAGAAAAGCTATTGTTTTCCCTGATCCTGTTTGAGAACATGCCAGTAAATCAGATCCATTTAATGCAATTGGAATAGATTTCTCCTGAATTTCAGTCATTTTATCAAAATTAAAGACTTCTATCCCATTCAATAAATCAACAGATATATTTAATTCGTTAAATTTCATACTTCTAATTTCGTATTATACAAAGTAAGTAAAAAAACTCTGGTTCTACCACAAATTTAATGGAAAAGACAAGTGCCAATTTTATATGAAGTAAGCTTATGATAAACACATAACCCACACTATGCATGCAATTAGCTTTTTGCAGATGCGAGACGTCGAAACTTGAAGCTATAGTAGTCTATTGCGAAGGTTTTGCAACAAAGTAGATGCATAAAGCTAATTGCAAATGCCTCCCCAAATTTATGGTTCTCCTTTTCTGTAAACAATAAGGACAACATTCTGATTTAAAGACTTTTATCTTGTTTTTGTTAATCGCATGGTGAATAATTCCATCTAACTAAATCTATAACTACCTGATATTTCGCTAGTTGTGATTTTCAATTTTCCCATTCTATA
>CAYUWD010000123.1:0-2597 GCA_964448235.1 uncultured Bacteroidales bacterium
AAAATTTAGTTTATTCAAATATCTCTTTCGAATAAAAACACCTAAATATCGTGAGTTCGACCTAAGCTTCGGTCACAGTTTATATAAATTTTGAGTAGAAATATTTCGAAATTTGTGAAGACATATCGGGATATTTTGAGCAGGTTTGGGAATATTTATGCCAAAATTTGATGAATCAAAGTTTAAAGTCTTCTTTACAGCATCTTCGAACTTAATATTTTTCTTAATAGAATTTATTTTCTCAATTCAATTATCAATTGATTAAAGACGACAACAAATCAGATATTTTTAATAAATTTGCATTTTATTTTTAATATAATTTTATTATTTGATGATTCCTCATTCCGAAGCTTTAGATATTGTTTTAAGCACAAAATTTAGAACTAAAAAAGAATATGTTGCACTAACAGAATCTCTTGGCAGAATATTAGCTGAAGATATATTCTCAAATATCAATATGCCACCATTTAATAAAAGTATGATGGATGGTTATGCTTGTTTAAAATCTGACCTTGAAAATATTCTTATTGTCGATGATATAATCAGCGCAGGAGATGGTAATAACTATAAAGTAAAAAAAGGACATTGTCTGAAAGTAATGACAGGTGCCCCATTACCCGCAGGAGCTGAATTTGTTGTTATGGTTGAAAATGTAACTGAACTCGAAAACAATCAAATACAAATAAATAGAATTAGTACTTCCACAAATATTTCACCCTTAGGTGAGGATATTAAAATAGGAGATAAGGTATTAGATAAAGGAACTCTTTTAAAACCTTTCCATTGTGCAATTCTAGCAACTTTGGGATATGATAAAGTCCCGGTTAGTGAAAAACCAAAAATTGGAATAATTGTTACAGGTGATGAAATTATAGAACCTGGCAGTAAATTATTATCAGGACAAATATATAATGCAAATGCATATCAACTTATTAGTAATTGCAAAACAATTAATATCGAACCTGAATATATTGGTATAATTGGTGATACATATGATGAAATTAATAATGCAATAAAAAATATGATATCTATAAAAGATATAGTAATTATTACAGGTGGAGTATCTATGGGAGATTACGATTATGTAGCACCAGTATTAAAAAAAACAGGTTTAAATGTCCGTTTTGATAGTATTGCAGCACAACCTGGCAGACCACTGGTATATGCTGAAAGCGAAAATAAATTTTGCTTTGGCATGCCCGGCAATCCAGTATCAGGATTTGTTTTGTTTGAAACAATTGTAAAGCCTTTTATTTATAAAATTATGTATCATAATTATAGCTATAAAGGATTACCATTCAAACTAAAAGGTAAAATGAATAGAAAAAATTCCAGAAGAAAATCTTATTATCCGGTTAAACTAAACTCTGATAATACTGTTAGTCCAATATTATATCACGGCTCTGCCCACATAAGTGCATATGCAAATGCATTTGGAATCGTTGCAATGGAACAAGGAATTTTAGAAATTGAAGAAGGGACAATTGTTAATGTTAGACAGATTTAATAGAAATATTACGTATTTGAGAGTTTCAGTAACTGACAGATGTAATTTGAGATGCATTTATTGTATGCCGAAAGAAGGCATTAAATTATTGAAACATAAGGATATTTTATCTTTTGATGAAATTGTTAATGTATGTAAAACCGCTGTAGATTTAGGAGTTTCTAAGATTAGAATTACCGGAGGAGAACCTCTGGTAAGAAAAGGAATAGTAAATCTTGTCGAGTTAATTGCAAATATCAATGGAGTAAGAGATTTATGTATGACCACAAACGGTATTTTATTATCTAAATTTGCAAAAGATTTAAAAAATGCAGGATTAATGCGTGTTAACATTAGTTTAGACACATTAGATCCGGACGAATACACTCAAATTACCAGAGGTGGTGATATTACTAAAGTAATTCAGGGTATTGTTGCTGCTCAAAAAGCTAAATTGGCTCCAATAAAAATTAATTCTGTAATTTTTGATAAAAAAAACACTCATATGAAAGAAGCCCTAAAGAAATTTGCGTCTAATATGGGATTACAAATACGATTTATTACTCAAATGCACCTAGAAACAGGAGAATTCTCTGTTGTAGAAGGTGGTACAGGTGGTGATTGTGCAATTTGCAATAGAATAAGATTAACAGCAAATGGTTTTATTCGACCATGTTTATTTTCTGACGATCAATATTCTGTTAGAGATTTAGGTGCTGAAAATGCAATCAGAAAAGCAATATATTTTAAACCAGAAAAAGGAATTAGTTGTCATAAAGGCAATTTCTATAATATAGGAGGATAGATTCTTTTTGAAAAAATCTATTGTAAATCTATTTGCAAATAATTAAAAGGAAATATTATGACAAAACTCTCACATATAGACAATAATACAGGAAAAGCAAATATGGTTGATGTTAGCAGCAAACCTGATAGTATAAGAATTGCTAAAGCTGAAGGATTTATTAGTTTGAATCAAGAAGTTGTTAAACAAATTGAAACAACTAATATGAAAAAAGGAGAGGTGCTTTCTATTTCTGAATTTGCAGGGATTATGGCTGCAAAAAAAACACCTGAACTCATCCCTTTATGTCATCAATTAAACCTTACG
>CAYUWD010000123.1:2607-10632 GCA_964448235.1 uncultured Bacteroidales bacterium
ATAGATGTCTCAGCTACACTCAAATCTAATGGTGTTAAAATAACTGCTAGTTCAAAATGTATTGGACAAACAGGTGTTGAAATGGAAGCATTAACTGCTGTAAGTATAGCTTTACTTACTATATACGATATGTGTAAAGCAATTGATAAAAACATGGTTATAGAAAATATTAGACTATTGGAAAAATCAAAAACATAATCTCTATTACTCGTAAATAAAAAAATACTCCTTACATAAAGTTACAGGAGTATAATTATAAAACTTAACCCGAATTATTCACCACAACTAATTATATTAGCTTGCAATGTATTGTTACACAATGTCATACGCTTAAATACCTCAAAATAAACGAACCCCAAATCTGGGTATTGTTTGCGATTATCTTCATGCATCTGCTTCGTTGCTAACTCCTTGAACCTTTAGCTCACGACCAAAGGGAGTAAATATAAAGATATGTCGGTGGAGTTAGACGTCTTGCAGCTACATAAAGTTAACCGCATGAATAATCCGGGTTAATAATTAAATACTACAAAATTTAAACTTTAAACTTTATCATTAACCATTTTAAGAATTTCTGTTTCAAGTTCAATTGCTTTAGCTTCAATTTCCGCACCTTCTTTTAGTACTTTTTCAACAAAAGTCTTATCATCGAAACTTCCTGTATTGATTTTTACATTTAGGAAAGCTCCTTGAACTCCTGCTCTTGCAGCTAATGCACCAACACCCGCATCACTAATGGATGCTTCAAGACCGGTTTTCGCCATTTCTTTCATTACTTCCATACTGTTATAACATAGCTTCATAACTTTTAATGGAATTTCAATTGCATATTTTGTTGCATCCTGAATAGCTTTTTTACGAGCAGCTTTTTCTTCATCACTTCCCTTAGGCAAACCAAAAGCTTCCATTATTTTATTAAAAGCATTTGTATCTTCATCAACCATTTTTAAAAGGTCATCATGATAAACTTTACCTTTTTCAGCCCAATCACTATAATCCATCCATTTATCAGTATGTCGATGTTTATGAGCTGTAAGATTTGCTACCATTGTTCCCAAAGCAGCACCTAATGAACCCATATATGCAGAAATCGAACCTCCTCCGGGAGCAGGAGCCTCAGATGCAGTAGTATGACAGAATTCTACTAAATCCATATCAACAAGTTTCTTCTTACTATTGTCTTCCATCATATATTCAATGATGTTTTTCTTTGGGTCAAATGGTTTTAACTCATCAAGACCTAAAGACTTCACAGCAATTTTAATTATTTCTGAATCCGCAACACCAGTAGAGCGACCTTGTTTCTTTAGAAAGTATTTCCCAGCATCTAAAATTGCATGAAGCGGCATTACACCAACTAATTCAGAACCGGTAACTCTCAAACCATTTGCTGTTGCTCTATCACAAACAGTATCAAATGCAACATGAACAGGAGTTACAGAAATATCAGTAAGATTCATCGAAATTTGAGCAACACCATATTCCTCGATATACCAACCAATTGCTTTAACTGATTTTAATAAACCCGGTTCATAAACTTTCTTACCGTTTTCATCTTTAACAATTTTTCCGGTAACAGGATGCCCGTCACGTTTAACACGACCTCTTTCTCTTACATCAAAAGCAATTGAATTTGCTTTGTTTACAGACGTTGTATTTAAGTTGATATTATATGCTACCAAGAAATTTCTAGCTCCAACAGCAGTGGCTCCGGTTCTTTTTGTAGATTCATCCCAAATATTTGAGCCAAAATCTGGTTTCCATTCTTCAGTTGTAATTCTTTTTGGAAGAGCTTCATATTCTCCCGAACGACAATTCGCAAGATTTCTTCTATTAGGTGTAAGCGCTGCACTTTCATAGCAATAAATAGGAATATTCAATTCACTACCAATTTTTTTTGCAAGCCTACGCGCATACTCAACAGTTTCTTCCATAGTAATATTTGAAACCGGAATAAGTGGACAAACATCTGTAGCACCAAAACGTGGATGAGCACCTTTATGTTTACCCATATCAATTATTTCTGATGCTTTTTTAACGGCTAAAAATGCTGCCTCTATTACTTCATCAGGAGCGCCAACAAAGGTTACAACAGTTCTGTTTGTTGCTGCACCAGGGTCAACATCAAGGAGTTTGATACCATCCACAGTTTCAATAACTTCTGTAATCTGCTTAATGATTGACATATCACGCCCTTCACTAAAATTCGGAACACATTCGATAATTTGCTTCATCTTATTTATTGTTTTAATTTTCTACAAAATAAAAAAGAAAAAAAACAAAATCAATAATTAATTGTATAAAAAAATACTGTTATTAAACCATATTATTAGATTGATTGAAAATATTTGCCGATTTTATTATTTTTGCAGATACTATTTTCAACTATGTTAAAAAGGAAAATATTAATATTACTAGGAATTTTATTTGTTTTAAGCCTATCAGCTTATTCAAACAAAACGATTCTTGTAAAACCTATAAATCACTATGAATACTCATTTTCCGGAGATAATCAAATAAATAATGTTGGTAAAATAACTGAACATCCAATTAGAGTATTAGTAACTGATGAAAACGGAAAGCCTTTAAAGGGACATAAGGTAATATTTATATGCATTTCTTATCCAAATGGAGCAAAAAATTACAAAATTGACAAAAAATATGTGATTACCGATTCTACTGGTATTGCAGCTAACTATTTCTTATTGGGAGACAAAGAAGGAACATATGAAATCCTTGTTTGTTCTAATGAAGACCCGAATACAAATAATTTGGTTTATAAAATACATGCTCGCAAACCAACATGGATTCTTTTTTTGATTATTGGACTATTAGGTGGTTTAGCTTTATTCCTTTATGGAATGGAAATTCTAAGCAAAGGAATGCAAACTGCTGCAGGAAGTAAAATGCGTCGAATAATTTCCACATTTACCAATAATCGTTTTACTGCTTTAATAGCCGGTATTATAGTCACTATATTTGTGCAGAGCAGTTCAGCTACAAGTGTAATGCTTGTTGGTTTTGTAGAAGCGGGTTTGATGAGTTTTGCACAAACACTTGGAATGCTACTTGGTGCCGGCATAGGAACAACTATTACAGCACAATTAATTGCTCTAAAAATAACTGATTATGCCTTGTTAATTGTCGCAATTGGTTTTATTGTAATGTTATTAGCAAAATCAACAAAATTGAAAAATATTGGAAAATCTGTTTTAGGTTTTGGATTACTATTTTTTGGAATGTATATAATGTCTGAAGCAATGTATCCTTTAAGATCCCATACAGGTTTTATAGAGTTTCTAATCAAACTCGAAAATCCAATTGTCGGTATTATTGTAGGATTTGTATTTACTGCTCTAATTCAATCCAGCGCAGCAACAATAGGAATAATGATTACAATTGCTTCTCAAGGATTTTTAACAATCGAAGCATGTATCCCTCTGATACTTGGAACAAATATTGGTACTGGAATGACTGCAATTTTAGCAAGTTTAAATTCCGGACGTGAAGCAAAAAGAGTGGCTTTTGCTCATACTTTTTTTAAGCTTATTGGAGTTTTAATCTTTGCATGGTGGATTCCGGAATATGCAAATTTAGTAAAATCTATTTCGCCTCATGTAAACGAAACAGCTCAAACAGCAGAATCTTTAAGTGCCGATTTACCACGACAAATTGCTAATGTTCATACTATTTTTAGTCTTGGACTGGCAATTCTAATTCTTCCATTTTTAGGCTTATTTTCAAAACTAATTTTATGGATTATACCCAAAAAGTCGGAGAAACAAAAAGAAAGATTTAAACTTAAATACATTAATTCTACCATAACTGCCTCACCAGCAATATCTTTAAGCCTTGCAAAAAAAGAAACAGAAAGAATGAGCCATAAAGTGCAAAAACTCTTAAATATATCCTTAATACCATTCTTTGAAAAGGATATTTCACAGCTTGATAAATGGCAAACACTCGAAAGTGAAACCGATTTTCTAAAAGATAATATCAATAACTATTTGATTAGTGTAAGTGCAGAAAATTCAGATAAGGAAAGTTTCAATGATGCATATCAAATAATGTATATTGCCAAAGAATTGGAAATGATTGCCGATATTGTCAATACTAATATGCGAAGACAAGCAACTAAGTGTATAAATGAAAAATTTGAGTTTACTATAGAAGGTAAAGACGAACTAAATACTATGTTAGAAAAAGCCTTAAAACAAATCAGCAGATCTATGGAAGCTTTTAACGATCTAAATCTTGAAAAAGTAGAACATATTAAAAGTAAATTTAAAAAATATGCAAATCTTGCTGAAGATTATGAAATGTTACATTACGAAAGACTTGTAAATAATAATGAAATTTCTCGTGGAAGCTCCGAAGTACATTTAGAACTTTTGGGATTATTAAAAGCAATTAATAGGCATGCCACCAACATTTCAAGAATATTGCTAAACTGGAACGATAAAGCATAAAAAAAGCCTGATTCTCAGGCTTTATGATTTACGCAAACTATATAATTATTTTTCACTATATTCAACTGTCGAATTTGAAGATATATATGATTTCATTTCGTTATGCATATCACGCATTGGTTCTAAATCCCTAAGAATGTGCATAAATTCTTTTCTTTCAGTAATAAAATTATCAACTCTACCCTGATAGAAAGATTGTAAAGCTTTTAATTGTTCCATTGTATTAATATTATCTTTTAAGATAGATGCATCTTTTTCTGCTTCTTCCATCCATCCGAGTACTTTACGAGGCAAATCAACAGGACCAAAAATATTCTTAGGATCATAAACAGATAACAAATCCTCGGGAGCTGATGGAACAGATGTGCCCCAACTTAAATAATTTTTTATGACAGATTTGAAAATATTATTTGTAAAATTGATTTGATTCTTTAATAATAGTGGATTAATCTCTGAAAGAGCCTGATTACATATTAAATAATTCTCTTTCCACAAATTTGCCATTTCTCTTAAATCATTATAATGTTTCATCGAAAGATCCGAGGGAACACCTATAAGAGTAACTTCACATTCAAAATTTGAATCTTTTTCTTTGGCACGTTCAATATTACTTTCAAGCTCAGCTAAACTGTTTTTTAGATTTCCCCAATGCATTTGTGCAGTTTCATAATCACGTTCTAAAAGAGCTTTCTCAATATGATCATAAAACTCTTGGATTCTGTCTAGATTGTTTCTCACCGAAAAATCTTCTATACCTTTTACCTTAATATTATTTGATGAATACCATACACCTTCTTCCTCTTCAATAACAAAATAAAATGTCGCAGTTCCTTCATTTGTTTCATCTTGTTCTGTAACACCTGCAGGAGTATTTCTGACATAATGCCATTCAGTAACAGAACTTACCTTAAAAAACACTTTTGAGTAATTCCCTCTTGTAAATTCAATTTCAGCTGTTCTTGATACATTCCCTTCAGTAGTGGGTGTTATTATTACTTCTTCAGCAGAATTAAAAGTTGCCTTTTCTGATGTTAATTTCCAATCACCATGGAATTGCCCACCATTTATGTCAAATGTCATCCCAAATTCTCCTTGAGATGTAATAACTGTATTTCTTCCAACATTAGCATAAGTATTAGGATCTGAACAATAATCCCTTTTTCCTCCTTTTAAAATTGCTTCTATTTGTATTCGTTCACCTGATCTAACAGAAATTTCAGCTCCATTTTCATATTCTACTCCATCAACTTTAAGCACAACAAATGGTGTGCGAGGTGGGATAGAAGCAAATATAACAATTGCAATAAATGTTAATATACTAATTAAAATAATCTTTTTCATAATGGTTAATTTATATTTATTTAAACTTTATTAATTACCTGTGTTATAAGGATTTAGCACACTACCAAAAACTTCTTTTAAAATATCTGTTACTCTAGCAATTGGATCTTTCCTAATTTTCAACTCTTCTTTTGCAACCATTAAATATAAACCATCTAATGCTTTGTTGGTCACATAAGCATTCAAATCAGTTTCAACTTGTTCGCCACCGGTTAGTAAGGTTACTTTATTGTATTTTTCAACCAAAGGAGTCCAATATTTTGCTAACATAATTTTGTCTATAGCATTAACTACAACGGGATAAAATTTTTGATATAATATGTTTGATGTTGTTTTTTGTAAATATTGAGTAGCTGCATCATCACCACCTTGCAGTATAGCAATAGCATCTGTAATAGTCATTTGTTTAATTGCAGTAATAAAAACATCAGTTGCACCTTTAGCTGCTAATTCTGCCGCACGATTAAGTTTTTCTTCAAACATTGTTACTTGATTTCCTAATCCAACACTCTCACAGACTTCTTTTACTTTAATTGCTTCTTCCGGAAAAGGAATTTTTATTGTTGCGTTTTTATAAAACCCATCTTTAATGCTCACTATATCAACTGCATTTGTAATTCCTACTTCCAGAGCATTTTTTAATCCATTTGCCACTTGTTGCTGAGTAAGCCCCTGACTAGTACTTACTCCAGTATCTATTTCTTCAAGAGTTTGTAACAATACATCGCAACTAATAAATATAAAAAATACTGGTATTAATAAAAACATTTTTTTCATAATATAACTTTTAAGTTTAAACAAATTTAAACATTTTTTTTGTATTCTAATACTATAATAACTCATGTTTTTATGAAAAATATTTTAAAAGATAAATTATTTTCTAAAACAAAATTATTATATTTGAACAAAATAATCAAAAACTAAACTCAATCAAAATGAAAGCACAAGAAGATTTTATTTACTTACCAAAGTTTAAGTTTAATGACATTCTAAATTCAGGAGAAAACATTACAGGACAAGCAATTTTAACAAAGAAGTACTTTATGATTTTACCCGACAAAATTTCCGACCCGGGTGGAGGAACAAGTAAAAACAACTATCAAAAAGAATATTTTGAAAAAGCAAAATGTGATTTCGAAAAAATCGATATTGTTGAATTTGAAACAGAAATGTTAACTAGTCTCCCTGAAAAATATGTAAGACCTTTTAATAACTTTGAAAAATTTGAAGTAAATGTTGGTTTTTTTATTTTTGGGGGACTTAGAATGAAACTAAAAGGAGAAAAAATTACATCTGCTTATATTGGAAATAAATCAAATCGCATTATGGTAAAAGAATTCTACGAAAAAAATAAGTAATTATTATGTTAGAAAATCAAGACTTCCTTTATATTCCAAAAATACAATTCAATGATATTACTGAGGCAGGTGTTATGTTATATTTTGGCAGTGCAATTATTACTCATAGATACTGCTTTTTATTGGCAAACAAAGTTTCTGGAGTAAATATCGATACTATTAAAGGAGATTTTTACGATAGGAATTATGTTGAAAAAATGCTAGCAAATCCCAATGACTTTGATGTTGTAAATTTTGAAACTAATATGCTTACTCATTTACATGAGTTTCATATATTTCCTTTTGCAAACCTTACAAAATTTGAAGTAACTGTTGGTTTTTTTATTTTTGGGGGCATTAAAATGGTAAAAAATACAAAAAAACTAACATCTCTAACTGTTAAAGATGTTAAAATGAGAAAAGCAATTAAGGAATTCTACGAAAAATACATTAAACAATGACAGAAAAAAATGACTTTTATATAGTTCCAAAATTTGCATGGAATGATTATGGAGATTCAGGGCTTGTAAAATCAGGAAGACTGATTATTACAAAAAATTTTATATTTATGCTAATTGAAAAAGAAGATTTTGGGAAAAGTTTGAATTATGATCCGATAAAAGTAGATAATCTTATAAATGTCGCTGAACGAGTTGATGTAATTGACTTTGAAACTGAGTTACTAGACATTATTCCCAACCCATCAATCTTTAAAATCGAAAATCTAGAATATTTTGAAGTCACCAATAGTTTTATAGCAGGAGGGATGGCGTTTAAAAGAAAATCTGATCAAGATGGTATTTCATTTGAAATTCCTAAAAGGTCTGTTCGTAAGGAAGTTGTTGAATTTTGTAAAGATATTGTAAAGTAATTACATA
>CAYUWD010000124.1:0-10577 GCA_964448235.1 uncultured Bacteroidales bacterium
TAGGTATTGTTATTAAGAATGGAATTGTGTTGGTCGATTATATTAACTTGATGATAGATAGAGGATATCCTCTTCACGAAGCAATAATTAAATCTGGAAAATCTCGTTTGCGTCCTGTGTTAATGACTGCTTTTACTACAGTATTTGGATTATTGCCAATGGCTTTAAGTTTAGGCGAGGGTTCCGAAGTCTGGAGTCCTATGGGGATAGCAGTAATTGGTGGTTTGATCTTTTCAACTATTATTACTTTAGTTATCATTCCTGTTCTTTATGCTGCTATGGCTCGTGAAGGTGCAAGAGTGAAAAGTAGAAAAAAGTATGTTGAGCAATTTAAATTTATGGAAAAAGAATAGTAAGATATTTATATTATGAAATCAATAATGATAATATTTAATCAGGCATTAACCGAGAAAGTGGAGTATATGTTGGATAAACTTGAAGTTCGTGGATTTTCTCAATGGACTGGTATTCAGGGTAGAGGAACTAATGATGGTTCCCCACATTATGGCAATCATACCTGGCCTGAAATTAATGTCGCTACAATTGCTGTAGTACAAGATAATATGGTTGACATTATTCTAAATAAAGTCAAAAAAATTGATGAAATTAATAAAGAAGTAGGCATAAGAGCATTTGTCTGGAATATTGAACAGACAGTTTAACTATGTTATTTGACTTTAATACAAACAGGCTACATAATCGTAATGTGGACCTTCTGCTAAAAACTGCATTTTAAAGTTACATTCTCCGGCAACTGCCTCTATTGTATAAGGATCGATAAAAAACCAGTTGAACTCTCCAGACGATTTTCCTTTATACTCAAGGTTATAAATTAGCTCTCCATAGTATTTATCTGTTAAAGGAATATTTATACTGCCATCATCTTCAAGATATAAATATTGTAAATCAGAAGAATCAAAAATTATTTTACCTCCTGGATTAAGAAGAGTTCGTAAATGATCAAGTAATTTTGGTAGATTTGGTAAATTCCCAGATATCCCAATACCATTCATAAGCATCAATATTGAATCGTAAGTTTTTGCATTATATTTAAAAATATCTTCGCATAGTATATTCTTAACCCCACGACTCTTCATGACTTCGCAACATCCGGCAGATATATCTAGTGCAGTAACATTATATCCAAGACTTTGTAGATACAATGAATGAGTGCCTGCACAAGCTCCAATATCTAAAATGTCTCCTCTTGCTTGTTGTAATGCCATTTGCTCATGAATAGGCATATTAGAAAAATCTCTGAAAAGATGACTTGCTGGAAGTATGTCTGTTTCAGCAATATCTGTATGAACGATTATTTTTGCATCTTTTTCTCCATTGAGATAATCTTTGCAACAGCACCCAAAAATATCTTTATCTTCGTTAATCCTCATTTCTTTTCTCTATTTGGCATTAGTTTTAACGGATTTATTTTTAAAAGGTTGCAAATAGTTTTTATACCAATTGTTTTTTCAAACACCGCATAAGCAAGTTTGGAAATTACAATGGTAAATGCCGATATTACTGTAAATGAAGCAGAATGAATGCAGTGAAATTATGCGACATTTTAGAGTTTAATTGGTGTTAAAGCTTGATATAGATAGTGTCATACAAAGAAATAGGAAGTTGAATTTATATATTTATACCAATGTAACCACATAATGCCTCTTTATGTTCTTTCTTGTTTTTTACTAAAAATAATAATTTTACCAACTTAGGTTGGTATTATTGTGCTAAGTATTACCATAAATAGAGATTCTTAAGGGTTAATTTCTTAAACATATATATATATTAAATTCTAAAATGTATATTTGTACAAAATAGTTGATTTAAATGTTAAGGAATCTGATAAAAATATCTAAATGGCTTAATCGTTTACAGAAAACAATCATAAGTGTTTTTAGAATATTACTCCTATCACAAAAAAACCCGTTGTTTAGAAAACAAAAAACCAATAAAAAGAGAGTTGTTGTTTTAGGTAATGGTCCAAGTTTTAGAAAATCAATAGATGATAATATTGATTTTATTAGGAATAATGAACTCATTTGTTTAAATCACTTTGCCATAACGGATTATTATGTAGAATTAAAACCATCATATTATTTTGCTATAGCGCATGATTTATTTTTGGATAATACAGATGTAAAATATATTCATGCAAGTAATAAATTGTTTAATGCTATTGTCGAAAAAACTACATGGAAATTGAAATTTTTTATTACTAATGAGGCTCGATCACAAAAAAGATGGCAAAATATCTTAAGGCAAAATTCCAATATAGAAATAATCTATATGAATTTAACTCCTGTAGAAGGATTCGATCGTTTTATGTTTAAACGTTTTGCTAAAGCAAAAGGAATGCCCAGACCACATAATGTAATGGTTCCGGCAATATTTTCTGCTATTAATATTGGATTTAAAGAAATTATTTTGCTTGGAGCTGACCATTCTTGGATAAAAGAGTTGTTTGTTGATCAAAATAATAAAGTATTATTCTTTGATAAGCATTTTTATGATAAAGAAAGAAAATTGAAAAAATTTAATTTTGATGAGAATAATTATCCAAAACTTCATCAAATATTAGATTCTCTTAGTCGTGCATTTGAAAGTTATCATACATTAAATGAGTATGCAAATTATAGAAAGGTAACAATAAAAAATTGTACGCCGGATAGTTTTATTGATGCTTTTGTGCGTGACGAAATTAGTAATGTTTCTTAGATTTATTATTGTTTATAAGAGATTTCCTGTTTTTTAACTTGATTTTTTTTAGTCTTTTAGCGTATTAGTTAATGTTTTGTAAATTACTTATCTTTGTATTTAATAAAAGAAAATAATATTATTTTATATGTGTGACAAAACTATCGAAAATATTAAAGGAGGGCTTATTGTATCTTGTCAAGCTGAGTTGGGAGACCCTTTTAATGATAGTGAATCTATTGTGAAATTTGCAAAAGCTGCATTGATGGGTGGAGCTATTGCGATAAGATCCGAGGGTGTTGATAAAACAAGAGCAATTCTAAATAATGTAAATTTACCTGTAATTGGATTGGTAAAATCTGAATTTGAAGATGGAACTGTTAAAATTACAGGAAGTGAAAAACATGTATTACAATTAATTGAGATTGGAACAAATATTATTGCAATAGATGGGACTTTTAGAATGCGGAATGGATTTTCCGGACCTGATTTTATTAAATATATTAAAGAAAAACACCAATGTAAAATATTAGCTGATATTGCTACTATTGACGAAGCAATAGCTTGTGCAAATGCTGGAGCAGATTATATTTCTTCTACTCTTAATGGATATACTCCTGAAACCTTTAATGATAATAATGGAGAACCAAATTTTAATTTAGTCGAAAAACTAATTAAAAATATAAATATTCCAATTATTGCTGAAGGAAGAATTTCTACTCCAAAACAAGCAGAGTTGTTTATTAAAATGGGAGTATATGCAATTGTTGTTGGGACTGCTATTACTCGTCCAAGAGTAATTACTAAAAATTTTGTAAACGTAATTAATAAAAATTAATGAATATTAAGTTAACTCATAAAAGAAATGTAGGAGATAACTATCCTGCATATATTTTGGCGGAAATTGGAATAAACCATAATGGTGATATAAATATTGCAAAAGAACTTATTAATCGAGCCGCATGGATAGGAATTGATGGTGTGAAGTTTCAAAAAAGGACTATTGATGAAATGTATAGAAAATCTTTTTTGGATGAACCATATAATAAAGATAATTCCTTTGGAAAAACTTATGGAGAACATAAGAAATTTCTTGAATTTTCAAATGAGCAATTATTTGAGTTGAAAAAATATACTGAAGAAAAAGGCTTGGATTTCATTGTTAGTGGATTTGATTTTAGTGGATTTGATTTTATCAATAATGAATTAAATACTCCTTTTCATAAATTAGCTAGTCCTTTGGTAACACATCTTCCTTTGTTGGTTCATGTTGCAAAATACAATAAGCCCATGATTTTATCTACAGGTATGCATACCTTTGATGAAGTGAAAAAAGCTGTTGAGACTATTTTGCCGATTAATAAAAAATTGATTTTACTACAATGTACAACTTCATATCCAACAAATAATGAGGATGTTAATCTTTCTGTGATTAGAAGGTATATTAAAGAGTTTAATGTCTTGGCAGGATATTCATCTCACGATAAGGGAGTTGTGATTCCTGCAGCATCTGTTTTATATGGATCTTGTTTTATCGAGAAACATTTTACTTTGGATAGAACAATGAAAGGACCGGATCATGTTTGTTCGGTTGAGCCAAGAGGATTAGAAATTATAAAATCATATACCAGAGCATTAGAAGCGGCTATTGGAGTTGACACTAAAGAATTGACCGAAAATGAGGTTTTGGCAAGAAAAAAATATTGTTATTCTTGTGTCGCAAATAAAAATTTGAACAAAGGTGAAATCTTGAGCGAAAAAGATATATGCTATAAAGTTCCTTTTGTTGGAATAAGACCAGATCAACTTTATCAGATAGTAAATAAAAAGTTGATAAATAATATTTGTGCCGATTCCGAAATAAACGAAAATGATGTGAAAAACACTTAAAATATTATTAGAAAATTAAAATTAACAACATGAGTCTAATTGCATTTGTTCCTATTCGTAGTGGCAGTAAGTCCATTAAAGATAAAAATATTAAATCATTTGTTGGTAAACCTTTGGTATATTGGATATTAAAAGCTCTTCAGGATTCTGAAAATGTTGATAAAATAGTTGTTGCTCTTGATTCCATTGAGTATAAAAATATTTTAAAGGAGTTTGGTTTCTCGAAAATTGATATTTATGAAAGAGATTCGATTAATTCACGGGATGTATCTCCAACAATATCTGTTGTTTTAGAATATTTAAATAAAAATAAACATTATAAAGAGGATTTGTTCTTGATCGCTCAGGCAACTTCGCCTTTTACGACTTCGAATGATATTGATTCAGCAGTATCTCAATTTATAAAGACAGGGAAAGATTCGTTGTTATCATGTGTGAGAACAAAAAGATTTTTTTGGAATTCAAATGGTACAACAGTAAATTATGATTATAAAAATAGACCTAGACGTCAGGATTTTGAAGGTCTTTTTATGGAAAACGGAGCATTTTATTTATCTAAATTGGGAGATTTGATTCGAGAGAAGAACTTTCTTTTTGGTAATATTGATATTTATGAAATGCCTGATTATACTGCAATAGAGATTGACGAACCTGAGGATTGGATAATTGCAGAAAAAATAATGCAATCTAAAATAAGTTATTCCCCAAAAATTAGAGATATAAAGTTGTTTTTGTCTGATGTAGATGGTGTTCTTACAGATGCCGGAATGTATTATTCTGAAAATGGTGATGAACTTAAGAAGTTTTGTACTTATGATGGTATGGGATTTAAAATACTTCAACAAAGTGGTATTAAAGTTGGAATAATTACCAGTGAGGATAAGCAATTAAATCGTCAACGAGCAAAAAAATTAAAATTGGATTACGATTTTCACGGACAAACGAATAAACTTGAAACTGTACTTAATTTATGTAGAGAATTAGGTATAAGCTTGGAACAAGTTGCTTATATTGGAGATGATATTAACGACTTAGAATTATTAAGTAAAGTTGGTTTGGTAGCATGCCCATCAAATGCTAGAAGCGTTATTAAAGAAATATCAAATATTATTCATTTGAAAACAGCTGGAGGCTCTGGAGCCGTGCGTGAATTCTCCGAAATAATAATAAGATAAAAGAGCGAAATTGATGATTAAATTTTATTAAGTTTAATAATAGTTTTTGGTTTATTCTTAGTCGTGATTTGTAGAAAGTATGTTCCTTTTTTTCCAATTTACACAATCAATTTATATGCTGCATTATGTGGTTACATTGGTGTTAAACCTGTTGGTTTAAAAAGCGCAAAAGGGATGTTATGATTAGTTGAATCTAGGTATAACTTTTTTTACCTCATTTATTAGACGATTAAATGAATTTTCATCAGCAACGCTTTCAATTAAATAATCGGGTATTGATTTTACGTTGTAGTTCGATAATTTGTCAGCTAAATTTACGACCTCATTTAAGTTTTCACCACCACAAAATTGTTTAAATATGAAGTTTGTAAATGGTTTAATTGGAATACGTTAATTATTCGGCAAACAAAAAGTGAAGATTTTAATTCGTTTTTTGTTTTATATGAAAATGCTGTTTTAGTGTTTTTGAAATCTATTTGTTCAATTGTGTTTTTTGTTTTTGTGAAACAGAAAGAAAGGAGAATTGTTGTGTAAATATTTTTTTGGAATTAATAATAAAATTATGTACCTTTGAATGGCTAAAATAATAGCTAAAAAAAGGCAAATAGGTTATAATAGATAAAATAATAGCTAAAGATGGAGTTGTTTTATAATTCATATGAAATCTCAGAGATAATAGCAAAGAATATTAAGAAGATTCGCTTATACCAAAACTTGACACAAGAAGCTCTTGCAAAAAAATCAGGAGTAAGTTTGGGGTCAATGAAAAGGTTTGAAAATCAATATGAGATATCTTTAAAAAATCTGATTAAGTTGGCCATGGCTTTGGGTGTAGAAGATGATTTGTTATCACTTTTTAAGAAAGAGTCTCCCAAAAGTATAGACGATATTATTAAAGAAAATAAAATGAATTATTCTGAGCGAAAGAGAGGGAGGCTGAATGAGTAAAACTGGTGATGTTATATACGTTAAGATAGGTAGTTCTTTAGTTGGGCGGCTGGCATTGAATTCTAATAATTTAGCCGTTTTTGAATATGATTCTGATTGGGTGAAGACAGGATTTTCAATATCACCGATATATTTACCTTTAAAGTCAGAAGTATTTGTGGCTAAAAAAGATCCTTTTAATGGTTTGTTTGGCGTTTTTAACGATAGTTTGCCTGATGGGTGGGGAAATTTGCTTCTAGACAGACTGTTAATGGAGAAGGGTGTTGATTATAGAAAGCTAACAATTTTAGACAGATTGAGTATTGTAGGTAAGAATGGGCTTGGGGCTTTATCTTATGAGCCTGCTTCACTAGAATATGCAACCAGTAAAGATTTTGATCTTGATTATTTTGCAGAGGAGGCAGTAAAAATATTGAATGCTCAAAGTACAGATGCATTAGAATCCATGTTTAATTATAACAGTTCTTCAGTAGAGGCAAGACCAAAAGTAATTAGAAATTACGAGGACTGTGATTGGATGGTTAAGTTTCCTTCTGTTTACGATTCTAAAAATATTGGAAAAATAGAATATCAGTGTTCTTTAAAAGCAATAAAAGCAGGAATCAAAATTTCAGAAACGAGGCTTTTCGAAGGTAAATATTTTGGAGTAAAACTTTTTGATAGAGATAATACTCAGAGATTTCATGTTCATACTGCTTCCGGTTTACTGTATGCAGACCATAGGTTGCCTGCACTGGATTATAATGACTTGATGAAACTTTCTTTTTATTTAACTCAGGATGTAAGGGAAGTTGAAAAAATGTTTCGTTTAATGATTTTTAATATTGCAATTGGTAATAAGGATGATCATGCAAAGAATTTTTCATTTATTGTTAAAAATAAAAAATGGTTATTAACTCCTGCTTACGACATTACTCCGAATTCAGGGTTTAATAATAATCATTCTACAACTATTTTGGGTAAAGGAAATCCGGAGAAAAAAAATATTGTAGAACTTGGAAAAAGACATGGTTTTTCATTACAGAGAATTAACACAATAATTGACCAGGTTTACTCTGCTATTTAATTTTAGTAATTTAAAAACGTGAAAAAAATTCTCGTTTTTGTTTTTTTACAAAATTACTGAATTCATTAGTATATCTGACATATATGCAATTTACTCATTCGTTCTTTATTGAAATAAAAAGCAAGACAAGGAAAACCTCAAGACCTTAACAAATTGTATAAGCTTCATTATCAGTGCTTTAGTGTTTTACTTAAAACAGAATAAGGATTAAATCATGCAATTGATTATCAGGTAGTTACGTATTGCAAACTGTTAAAAGAAATAAAAATTGCAGTTTAAGCTTAATTTGTTCATTTTCTGTATTTACACCAAACCCAAGACCTTTAGGTAGCTATTATTTAAAGTTATAAAAGGATAAAAAATAACCCTCAACTTAAAACTTCCCTTTACTTTCAACACTTCTTAAACTATATTGCAAACCTATCGAAAAAATAAATGGCTGATAATTAAAACTATTATCATACTGGTTTAACATATAAGACAAACCAAACTCGGTTGTGATTTTAACATTGGGAAGTCCAGTTTTTAACACAATACATGGCTCAATAAAGAATCCGGCTTGTCTGCCTGTTGACTGACTAACCATAGCCATTACTGTTCTAGGAGTTAATGCCGCTTCAAAATACGGGCAAACAAATGAAACAGATGGTTGTACAAAAAATCTGTTTACGTATGTGTTGGCGTATGATGTGAAAATATCAACTGATTGATATGAATTTATTTTGCCAATACCATATCCACAGTAAGTGTCAAATAGAAAATGCTTTCCTAGTGGTTTATAATATCCGATACCTGTTTCTAAAAAAAGATGCTTGTGATAATCATCGGTTAATGAGTCTTTGTCAGATTTAAGATAACTTGTATTTAAGATAACTGCAATACTATTTGTTATTGCATAAGCTCCCTGAAAGTCATATCCCGATGTCCCAATATGTGCTGATGCATTTAAATCTTTTTTTTCTTTTACCATTGGTGTATTAACTACATTTGGAATATAAAGTGGCGCACACGAAATAAAGATTAAAGCAATTAATACAGTAATACTTGTAATTTTTAATAGCTTTTTCATGGTTTGTTTTTTACAAATTTAATAAATCATTTAATATTAATCAAAATGCATTTTACAAAATATCTATACCAACTCAACAAATTACCGTTAATAACTATTATGAAATATAGACACAATCAGGAAAAATATCAATTATTTTCGTAAAAAAATTGTAAAGTGAGCAGTCCGTTAAAAAAATTAGCAGGTCAAACGGCCATTTATGGAATGAGCAGTATTGTAGGTCGTTTGTTAAATTACTTGCTAGTACCACTTTATACTCGACTTTTTGTTCCAGAGGTTTACGGAATCGTTACTGAAATGTATGCTTACGTAACCTTTCTTTTAATTCTCCTTACTTATGGAATGGAAACCGGCTTTTTTAGATTTGCACAAGATAAAAAGATATTTGACAAAGTCTATTCTTCTATACTTACAAGTTTAGCGGTAAGCTCAACGGTTTTCATCATTCTGCTTTTAACGTTTCTAAAACCTCTAGCAGGAATAATGGAATATGATGCTAATCCTGAATACATTTTATGGATGGGGCTAATTGTTGCTTTAGATGCTTTTATCTCAATTCCTTTTGCAAAATTAAGGTTGCAGAATAAAGCCTGGAAATTTGCAATGATTAAGCTTATAAATATCGGTGTAAATATTGGATTAAACCTATATTTCTTAATCTTATGTCCGCGTTTGGCTATAAGTAAACCTGACACTGTTTTTCTATGTATATATTCTGCAAATATTGGAGTAGGATATGTGTTTGTGGCAAATCTTGTAGCAAATATTATCACTCTTTTAATGCTTCTTCCTGAAATTTTTAATGTTCGGTTTAGTTTTGACAAAAAGCTTTTAAAGAAGATTTTGGTTTATGCTATGCCTCTTCTAATTGCTGGATTTGCGGGAATGATTAATGAAACGTTAGATCGTGTTCTTTTGAAACATCTTGTGCCTGATTCAATGAATCCTATGAAGCAATTAGGTATTTATGGAGCAAATTATAAGCTTGCAATATTGATGACTTTGTTTATTCAAATGTTTAGGTATGCAGCTGAGCCCTTCTTTTTTAGTAATAAAAATGAGAAAAATGCTAGAGAATTGTACGCTAAAGCAACAAAGTATTTTATTATTTGCGGGTTGATAATTTTTCTTGGTGTAATGTTTTATATCGACTTTGTTAAATACTTTATTGATACTGATTATCATGAAGGATTAAAGGTTGTTCCGATTTTGCTTCTGGCAAATTTATTTCTAGGAATTTTCTTTAATTTTTCAATATGGTATAAATTAAATGATATGACTAAGTATGGTGCATATTTAGCAATTTTTGGCGCGATTATAACTGTTATCCTTAATTTGATTTTAGTTCCTTCATTTGGATATGTCGGTTCTGCATGGGCAACACTTATTTGTTATTTTGCAATGACTCTTCTTTCATTTTATTGGGGGCAAAAATATTATCGAGTTCCATATTATTTATTAAATGCAGGTTTTTATTTTACGTTTGCACTGATACTATATTTTTTAAGTGTTTATTTTAGACCAGATTCTCAAAAATTGGTTTATTTATTAAACACAGGATATTTAATCTTGTTTATTGCTGTTTTTGTAGTAAAAGAAAGAGCATGGGAGTTAATAAAGAAAAAATAGTAAGAGTCTATATCTATTACCAATCATAAAATCCAAAGCCTTTGCCTGACAGGGCAAACGCATACTTTTTTTCTTATGAAAATGTCTGATTTATAGTTGTTTA
>CAYUWD010000125.1:0-10414 GCA_964448235.1 uncultured Bacteroidales bacterium
TTCAAATAATATGAAAAACAAGTAAAATTATCCAGTAGAATTACACAAACAAAAGTTCTATATAATAAAAATCAAAAACATTTAACTCTTCAAATATCTATCTCCTATTAAAGTTTAATAAATTTTGACGTGAAGTATTTATCCCCTGCAAATGCTTTTACATAATACAATCCGGCATTAAATTTTGATATGTCAATTTGACGTAAATTCCACTCATTTGAATATAAATCTTTGCTAATTTCCATCACCAATTTACCTTGTTGATCAAAAATACTACACTCATATTCACCTTCTGGCAAATTATTAGTTATCAAGTATAAATTATTACTTGCAGGATTAGGAAACGCCTTTATATAAGGGGTATTTGCATGTTGTATAGAATTTGTCGCACTCCCAATAGTAAATATGTGGGGATCCAGACTACCAATAAAAGGATGAGTTTCAGTTTTGGGTGCAGAATTTGTTGCTTTGATATAATATGAAATAGTTTCTTCTGGATTAAAACAATCGATAGAGACTGCATATGTATTATCATTTTGAAGAATCATAGGCAATTCGACATATTCTGCACCATTTACCGAATAGAATAAATCTACAGAACTTATTATTTCAGTAGAATTAAATGTATATACTTCAGCAGAAAATTCATAAGTTTCTTGATATTCGACATTCCCTAATGTTGGGAAATGAACTATTCTGAGCATTTCCATATCAGGTACTTCATGAGTACGACAGTGAAGAGCATCTGTGCTATACCAACTATTATATGATATTCCAATAATTTCATAACCAGGCATTGCTTGCTCATAAACCTCAGCTGCTGCTGCATTATAATCACCTGCAGTTCCAGTATTAAAAGGGATGAACACTTTATCGTTCATAATAAGTGAATTAGTATATGCATTATTAGGCACTTCCCAAGCTGTTCTGTATACCTGATAATTATTACCATAAGGAGTAATTTGATTCGACCAATAGTCAGCCATAGCTTCAAAATCAGCATATCTTGAATCACTGGCTGGCACACTTGCCACAAGCATCTTATCAACATCAAGAAATTTCCCCCAGCAATCAATATGTTCAATATAATCATCCAATGGATCTGTCACTAAATGATAGTTATCAATACCCATATAATCAAAAACAAGATTTCCTACTTCGGATATATTTAAATCCGGATTTTCCTCATAAACCAAATCGCAAGATGCTGCAGTACCCATACCATCAGTCATATAATTACCGCCTGTATGTTCGAGATCCATTCCAAATACTTCAAGATTAAAATAAGTTCCAAGTGCTATTGGAACCTCATCATCATTAACTCTTTGTGGTCTATTATACGGAAAATCAACTATACCAACACATCTATCAACATCATATTCAATAAACCAAGGACTATAATCCCTAGCCCATTCAGAGTCTGTCATAAGATCAACATAAATAATATTATCCTCGTTTACACTACCAGCGGATAAATCTGAAGCAGCATTAGATTGAAACTCATCAGGACATAAAATATAAACTAAAACATCTTCTGATAATTCCTCAATTAAACTTACTGGGACTTTAAATCCTTCAACATAATACTCTCCAAAATATTCAGTCACCACATATGATATTATCACTCCCTGATTTCTTTCAAATTCTGCAATATTTCTTGCTCCTCCTATTGGAGGAGAAGTTTCTACAAATGCTTTATTTTTAACATCCAAATCTTTAAATTCATCTGCACTAATCATGTGATATTTACTCTGTTGTTCAGGCGACAAAACCTGAGAAAACGTCAAAACTGATGGTACAAATAATAAAACTAATAGTAAATTTATTTTCATAGTTTATTAATTAAAAAGTGCCGAACTATGCCGGCACAAATATTTTGTTTTCCTTATTTACTTATTACTATATTTCTTTGGTAAATTTCAGTATCAGTAGTTAAATGAATAACATATAACCCATTTGCGAATTCTGAAGCATCAATAACAATTAAGTTCTCACCTTTGTACAAGTTAAATTCTGATGAATATTCATAAACAATTTGTCCGTTCATATTCATTACTTTAATTGTTGCACTTGTTGTTTCTGTTAAGTTAACATTTAAGTTTACAATATCAGATGCAGGGTTAGGGTAAACTTCAACAGAAGTTTCCTCTACAAGTGCGTTTTCATTTATAATTGTTACTGATGATTGATGAACCGGTAGTTTTATATTATCAATCCATGCACAATCTTGACCTTCAATTGTAGATTCGTCTTTAGAATATATCCACTTAAATTCATGCTCTCCTACAGAAACTGAATATGACTCCTGACTCCAATCAACTTCACCATTCCATGAGCCCTGTTCAGAGCCGTCAATTTGGAATGCAAAATAATCATATACCCACACATAATATTGTTCTTCGCAACTAACCTTTTTATAAAATTCAATATTATCTGATTCTAAAACATCAACATTAATTATCAGTAATGACTCCTGCTCATTACCAATATCTCCTGAGCGTAAAGAATATGTCCCTTCATAAACTTCGTCAGTATCAATTGTCCAAGGATATGATGCATCATTTTCCCATGCATAAGTTGTTAAAGTTCCAGATTCCCAGTCTTCAATTTGAAGTCCTGCAGGTAAGCAAGTATTTAATTGAGCATCATATGCACCTGCTGTATAATCAAAATCGAAACATAATGACTCACCTGTTGGGGTATCACCATCAACTACTATTTCAAATTCTAATTCTACAGGAGAATTTATTGCCAGAGATACAACTGAATTAGTTGTTGTGTTTATTGTAACATTTGGATTAGTAGAAGTCAGACCTACATTACCGGCTCCTGCAGTAGAATGTCCGTCATTTAAAACATTTATAACAAGTCTAGCCGTTTCGCCTGCATCAAGCATTCCGTTACTGTTACCTGATTCACTATCATCAACTTCAACAAATTCAATTGATAATTCTGGAGCATTAATGACAATTGGATAAGATGACTCCCATTCATGAGCGTCTCCATCAGTAATTACTAGATCGATCATAACATTTTCCTGATCAGCAACACCATCATTTACAAGCATTGTAAATGCGTCGTTTTCAGTTACAGACGCATCAACTGCAATATCGCCAAAACTTGCAGAAGACTGAGTAATACTTGCGTTTGCATTAGTTGTACTTGCTACAACATTAACACCATTCGCTGCTGCAACACCAACATTTTGTAATGTTTGATTTATTAATACAGTTTCATTATAATCAACAGCACCATTATTATTTGCAGCAGCATCATTAATTGTATAACCTGTAGAAACAACATATGGTCCATCTGGTACAATTACCATTACATCTTCCTGATATGCAACTTTATTATATGCTGTAACAGTAACTTTCATAGTACCCGGAGAGTCAAATGGAGTTAGTGTTACATTAGCAGATCCCCCAGACACATATCCTATTCCAAGAATAACGGTTTCACCACCATCAACTTTTGTCAATGAAACTAAAGCATTATCAACATCACAGTTTACCATAAATTCTGTTTGTCCAACATTATGTGTACTAAGATGAGAAATACTCATTTGCTCAGGAGTTTTTGTTCTAACGATTAGTGACGGATCCCCAAAAATAGTCCAAGTATCAGCAGTTTCTTGTCCCTGCCCACCTTCTTCAATCATTTGAAACATACCATTAAAAGATAGACCTCCAAAACTAATTTTTGTATTTGAAGGATATGTTCCTACCAAAATATCAACCATCTCGTCTTGAGCAGTCATTGGCTCTGCCCATGCTTGTAAAATTGTTGAAGCTAACATTCCTATTGCTCCTGTTGGATCCCCATCATTTGTAGCACGAAGCCAGGTTTCAGCGAAACAGGTATTTCCATTAAAATTACCATTCAAACATGCAACACTCCATATAAAAGGAAGTTTATTAACATTAGTAAGGGCATTAACTTGAGTATTTGAATATGATGTATTTGACCATAATGTTACATCTCCATGACCTATATAATTTGCAATTCCAATTCCATTATTAAAAATAGTACTAATTTGAGCATTAGTCCCACCAGATTCATTTACATGAGAAACAGTATACCCCCAATTTTCCAGATCTGTCTTAATGTTATTCATATGTGTCACATCAGACTCCCCACCATCATGACCTTGACCTTCTCCTTGAGAAGATGCAGATCCAAATCCATTTTCCAACCAAGAATCTGCAGTTGTCAAATCTCTCTCATAAGTAATCATCCTTTCGACCTGAGTTTCAACATCTGCTACTGAATTTGCAGAAAAACGACCAATAAGAACATCTGCATAACCATCATCACCCACCAAATAAGCATATGCATTATCAGAATCATTACCCCCCTCATTATTTGTTGGGACATCGTCAGAATCTCCAACAAGTAAAACAAATGTCATTCCCTCAGTGTCATAATAGTTTTGAATATATGATTCGACGTTGGCAGATGTAGAACCAACAGTACTCATTAAAACAAGCTCTGTTTGAATCCCTTTTTCATGCTTCCATGTAATAAAGTCGGCCATTGCAGCCTCATATTCATCAGCACAAATAATTAAATAATTACCTGGAGCGCCTTCATCTACAGGAGTATACTTCTCACTCTGTCTGTAGTTTAAAAATGCTTTATCATAAATACCAATAAACATATCATCAATATCCGTTTTTTCAGAATAAATTTCATTAAATGATATATTCTGATTAAACTTAATTTTTATAATCATTTCTGTATAAATTCGTAATTCCTCATCTATAGCATTATATTGAAATGGATAGATAGTAAGATTTGTTCCTCTTAAATTACGTAAAATATAGGGATCTCCATTATCAACCTGTTCAATAGGTAAAAACTCATCTATTTGATAAGCCTTACCATACTCATAAGGCACAGTCGCAGGATCTATTGTTCTCAATATTGAACCTTTTGAAGGAGCAATAGAAATATTACTAAGAGTTTCAAATGTTGATGAAATAATTTCAGTTTTAAAATCACCTTGATCAGGTATATTTAGTGCTGTTGTTATAAAAGGGATATTAGGATTTCCTTTTAAATAACTGTTAGGACACTCAGGACTTTCAAGAATATGTTCATTTCCTCGAGGAGTTTGAACTTCATAAAGCCTGTATGCATTTATATTTAACTTAATCACCAGCCCATCATCTAAAGTTTCGACAATCTGAAACTCTGGTTCAATTGTGGCTTCCGAATTTAATTTAACCCAATTGTTTTGAGCAAAAGCTCCCAAACAAAATAACATCACTACACTAATCAAAGTAACTTTTTTCATAACATAAATTTTTACAACAATTAGACCCAAACTATAAGATTAGGTTGCATATAATTTGTAAAATTATATAAATATTACTTACAAATTAACAAGAGTGAGAATATTTATACGAGTAGCTATTTAATTCTAATAAATAATCATTGTTAGGTATTAAACTAGATAACAAAAATAAACAATTGCTAAAAACAATCTTAGTCCCAATATATTCTTGGTTTTGGGGAGATACAGAACTTAAAGCCTTTTGCTACGCAAAATAACTTTTTTATTGGACAAAATTCTTGAGTAAACTCAGAATTTTGTCCAATAAAAAAGCCCGACACTATCGTGTCAGGCTTTAATTTCTGTCGGGGTGGCAGGATTCGAACCTGCGACCCCCTGCTCCCAAAGCAGGTGCGCTAACCGGACTGCGCTACACCCCGTAAACAAAATTAAAAGAACGTTTACTTAATTTCGGATTGCAAAGGTAAACAGTTTTTTGAAAAATAAAACATTTTTCTGAAAATTTTTTACAAAAAATTTATTCTATATTTGCAACAAGTTTTATGATTAAATATAAACTCATATTATTAATATTAGGAGCTCTTCTTTTGGTTGAAAGTGCTTTTATGGGAATATCATCTATAGTATCTGCTATTTATGGGGAGTATGATTTAAAATACCTTTTAATTTCTACTGGTATAACATTGATGTTTGGATTAATTTTAGTACTTACTTTTAGAAAAACAGAAAAACAAATTGAAAAACGCGAAGCATACCTTGTTGTAACTTTAAGCTGGATAGTATTATCATTCTTTGGGTCTGTTCCTTTTTATATAAGTGGCGCAATCCCATGTTATACTGATGCATTTTTTGAAACAATATCCGGTTTCACTACAACTGGAGCATCAATTCTAAATAATATTGAAGAAATTCCTCATGGATTATTATTATGGAGAAGTACAACCCAATGGCTTGGTGGGATGGGTATTATTGTACTTTCAATTGCCATTATGCCATTAATAAAAGTAGGTGGAATGCAATTATTTAATGCTGAAGTCCCAGGGATATCTACAGACAAATTACATCCAAGAATAAAAGGAACTGCAAAAAAGTTATGGCTACTTTATTTTGGTTTTACAACAGCTGAAACAATTTTATTAATCGTTGGAGGAATGTCAGTTTTTGACGCTGTTAACCATTCATTTACAACTATGGCAACAGGAGGATACTCTACAAAACAAGCCAGCATTGCTGCCTTTGACTCTGCATATATTCAATATGTAATTATTGCTTTTATGGTAATAGCTGGAACAAATTTTTCATTAAGTTATTTTATGATTACTGGGAATTTTAAAAAAGTGGTGAAAAACACAGAAATAAAATTCTATTTTACTATTCTTTTATTAGCAAGTGGTATTATTGCATTTGGTCTATGGCACTATATGGGAAATGGAATTGAGTATTCTATTAGACATGCACTATTTCAAGTTGTATCAATTGTAACAACGACTGGTTATGCAACTGTTGATTATTTAACTTGGATTCCAAAAGGCTTTTGGGTACTAATACTAATGCTCATGTTTGTTGGCGGTTCTTCAGGATCTACTGGTGGAGGAATTAAAGTTGTAAGACTTCATATTCTATTTAGAAATTCATATATGGAATTTAAAAGACTTATTCATCCACATGCAGTTTTACCAGTACGTTACAACAAAAACTCACTTCCTCAAACAACAATAAATAATGTACTTGCGTTTATTATTCTTTACATTATGATTTTAGCTTTTGGGACACTAATAATGTCATTTACCGGTTTAGATTTAAACACCTCATTTGGTGCAGTTGCAACAAGTATTGGTAATATAGGTCCCGGTATTGGCAAAGTGGGACCAGCATCAAATTTTGCTAACATAAGTATTTTTGGAAAGTGGTTTTTAGGTTTTCTTATGTTAATGGGGCGTCTTGAATTATTTACTGTAATAATAATTTTTACAAGATATTTTTGGAAAAAGTAGATTATTTACTCAAACCTATAATAATTATATTGTTTTTACCATTCTGGTTCAACATCTCCCATTCTAATTATTTCTAGTTCATCAGAAGTGCAATCTATAACTGTTGAGGCAATATTTCCACCATAACCACCGTCAACAACTATATCTACAAGATTTTGATAATCTTCATAAATCAATTCAGGGTCTGTTGTGTACTCAATTATCTCATCGTCTGCTTTAAGAGAGGTTGTTAAAATAGGATTTCCGAGTTCTTTTACAATTTCACGAATAATATTATTATCAGGGATTCTAATCCCGATTGATTTTCTGTTTGCCTTAAATAACTTAGGGACATTATTATTTGCTTCAAGAATAAAAGTAAAAGGTCCTGGCAAATTTCTTTTCATTAGTTTAAATATATTATTATTCAAAGGCTTAGTAAAATCCGAAAGATGACTCATATCATAACAAATGCAAGAAAAGTTCGCTTTTGCAGCTTTAACACCTTTCAATTGTGCCACTTTTTCTATCGCTTTTGGCTTTGTAATATCACAACCAATAGCGTATACAGTATCGGTGGGGTAAATAATTACCCCACCATCTTTTAGAACTTTCACAATTTTTTGTATATGTCGTTCTGCCGGATTATCGACATACATTTTTATATACTCAGCCATTATTTTTTATTAAGCTTATTATAGTCGCTTAAAAATTTCTTTAACCCAATATCAGTAAGAGGATGATTTAATAGTCCTTCGATTGCTTTTAAAGGACATGTTGCAACATCTGCGCCCATCTCCATACATTTTACAATATGCATAGTATGCCTTATAGAAGCTGCAAGAACCTCAGTCTCAAATTCATAAAAATCATACATATCTACAATCTGACCAATCAATTCTACTCCATCAGTGCTATTATCATCAAGACGACCAATAAAGGGAGAGACATAAGTAGCACCTGCTTTTGCTGCCAATAAAGCTTGTCCGACACTAAATACTAGTGTACAATTTGTCCTAATTCCTTTTGACGAAAAATACTTTATTGCTTTTATTCCCTCTTTTATGACAGGAACTTTAACCACAATTTGTGGATGCAATGCAGCCAATTCTTCCCCTTCTTTTATCATCCCTTCAAAATCTGTACTTATCACTTCTGCACTAACATCCCCATCCACAATTTCACATATTTTTAAATAATGATTTTTAATATTCGCTTCACCAGAAATACCTTCCTTTGCCATAAGGGATGGATTAGTTGTTACACCATCCAAAACTCCTAAAGCTTGTGCTTCACTAATTTGATCCAAATTTGCTGTATCAATAAAAAATTTCATGATTTTTTAAATTTTAAATTATTCAACAAAAATACTTCTTATTAATAAACATCCCACATCTTATCAAATTATTAATAAACAAATATCATTATTTAATTAACAATATTTAAATACACACAAGCGTTTTTATTTCAGAAGAGATATTTAACACGTTTCTGTTAATAAATTATATAATTATTACATAGAAGTTTAATATTATGTCTCTAATTTCGTCAATTATCAATTAAATCATAAAATAGTATGTTATTCTTACAGGCACAACCGATAGATTCCTTACAAAATGCTGCTACAACAGGGCAAGAGGGAGAATTAACAATGTCATTTTTAGACATGGCAATTAAAGGTGGATGGATAATGATTGTACTTGCAGCGTTATCAGTTATTGCCGTCTATATTTTTATTGACAGATTTATTGCAATCAAAAAAGCATCCAAAGAACAGAAATCATTTATGGATAATATTAAGAACTTTATTTTTGAAGGTAAAGTTGATCAAGCTCTTGACAACTGTCGTATGAATGAAGGTCCTCTTGCAAGAATGATTGAAAAAGGAGTCCTTCGGATTGGACGTCCATTAGGAGATGTAAACGCTGCTGTTGAAAATGTTGGAAAGCAAGAAGTTGCCAGATTAGAAAGAGGTTTACCCGTACTTGCCTCAATTGCCGGTGGCGCTCCAATGATTGGTTTTTTAGGAACCGTTATGGGTATGGTTAGAGCTTTCTACGATATGGCAACTGCAGGTAACAATATAGATGTAACATTACTTTCAAATGGTATTTATACAGCTATGGTAACAACTGTTGGCGGTTTAATTGTAGGTATTATTGCATATTTTGGCTATAACATTCTTGTTGCAAGAGTAAATAATCTTGTATCCAGATTAGAATCTAAAACCACTGAGTTTATGGATATTCTTAACGAACCTGCAAAATAGTTTAATCATGTCATTAAAATCAAGAAATAAAGTAAGTGCAGAATTTAGTATGTCATCAATGACAGATATAGTATTTCTATTACTAATATTCTTTATGGTTACATCAACCTTAATAGCACCAAATGCACTTAAATTATTATTACCATCAAGCAATAGTCAGACATCAGCAAATCCAATTGCATCTGTTTCGATTAAGGACAATACTGACGGAACATATCTTTTTGCCGTAGGTTCAAATTATTGTAAGCCTGATGACATTGAGACTTTGTTAAAGAAAGAAGTTGCAGGTCAAGATGAACCATTTGTATCCTTACATGTTGATAAAACTGTCCCTATGGAAGAAGTTGTTAAAATTATGAATATTGCTAAAGATAATCAGTGGAAACTAATTCTGGCAACACAACCAATATAAAATATTTATGTCATTTGTAAAACAACATATACACGGAATAATAGGAGCAATAATATTTGCTACCATAGCTATTCTGTTATTATTATTGTTAGGTTTTACAACCCCCTTGCCCCTTCCCCCAGAAGAGGGCATATTACTTGATTTCGGAGGCGGTGGAAACATCGATGCCGGCGAGTCTGCATCTACCACATCAAACGAACAAAATGCCTCGACTCAAAACTCTTCAAACTCAGGTGTAAACACTCAAAGCTTCGAAGATGCCGCCTCTATGGAATCAAGCACAGTTCCTAATCCGAACAACAATAACAACACAAATGACGAAACAAATAATGACAATACTTCAACATCTAATCAGAACACTAGTAACTTACCAGATTTCATGAATGGAATGAACTTTGGTAACGGAAATGGAACTGGAAACAGTGGAGATGGTACAGGAAGTGGAAACCCTGGCGATGGAA
>CAYUWD010000126.1:0-10363 GCA_964448235.1 uncultured Bacteroidales bacterium
ATGGCATACGATTTTGGTAACGATAAAAAATCAGCATTTCAAGCTCAGTTTGATGATTTAATATTTTCAAATTTACTACTAATATCTACAACAAAAGTTTTGTATTTTTTATATCCATCCATCATTACAAAAAACGCAATAACAGGTAGATTTAATTTTACAGCTATTTGAAAAGGGTTAATCGGAAAATATGCTTTATGTCCGAAAAAATTGCATTCCATATTACTGGATCCAGGATACGCTCTATCTGCAGCAACACCTATCAATTCTGCATTTTTAGCTGCAAAATGAATTTGAAAAAAATGAGAATATCCATCTACTATAGGTATCAGATTAATATTTTGCTTTTCAAGAACACTTTTTCTATACTTCTGCATAGTTTCAGCCTCTCCTCCAAAAACAAGGGCATTAAATTTCTTTTTATTTTGCTTTAACAGATATCCCAAAATTTCAGAAGATCCAACATGGGAATTTAAAATTATAGCTCCTCTTTCATCGTTATTAAGTATATCATCATATAAATGTTGTCCAACCACTTCAAGCTTAAATTTCTTATCTTTACCAGCAAAAACAGCAAACTTATTAATTAGAGATTTCCCAAAAGAAAAATGATTTTGATATGTTAATAAAACAGATTTTATTTTACTTTTATGATGTTTTGTTCTAAAGTATCTGTATATACTTGCTGTTGCGCGGTAATTTATTGGTAAATAAAAAATAATAACAATACTTAGAATAAAATACGCAAATGCAATACTTCCATATTTAAAATAGTAAAACAAACATTTTTGTCCAAAACGTCCTCCACCTGTTTTTCCCTGCCACTGTTTGCTTTGACTCACTCTTATTAACTTACTTTTTTCTCAATATAGTCATAAAAGTCTCCTAAGGTAGCAACATCTGTCATTTCTTCAGCTTTAATTTTAAAGCCAAATTTTCTTTCAACAATAACAAATATGTCTACAAAATCTAAGCTATCAATATCTAAATCATCTTTTAAAGATGCATCTTCTTTAATAACTTCAGGATTCACTTCAATTTCCTCAATAAGAAATTCATTTGTTGTATTTATTATTTCTTCTCGTGTCATAATTTGCAATTTTTATATTATAATACACTATTAAATTTAAGGTTTAAACTTTTTAACAACTAAAGCACTATTTGTACCTCCAAAACCAAACGAATTTGAAATAAAAGTATCTATTTTTTTCTCTGTTGTCCTATTAATGATATTTATATTTTTCGAATATTCATCTGGTTCATTAAAGTTTATGTTGGGTGCAATAAATGAATTTTGCATCATTAAAATTGAATAAATAATTTCACTAGCACCAGACATCCAACATTCATGACCTGTCATTGATTTTGTAGAACTAACCGGGATATTATATTTTCCAAATAAAGAATTTATTGACATAGCTTCATACATATCTCCCAAAGGAGTTGAAGTTGCATGAGCATTTATATAATCAATTTTGTTCAGATCAATCCCCGAATCTTTCATTGCTCTTTTCATTGCAATATATGATCCTTCGTTTGTAGGTTGTGAAATATGTCCTCCATTAGAAGAAAATCCATATCCCACTACTTCTGCAATTATATTTGCACCTCGTTTTACAGCATGCTCATAATCTTCGAGTATTAGAGTAGCTGCACCTCCACTAGGGACTAACCCATCACGATTTTTATCAAAAGGTTTTGAAGCTTTAGTTGGATCATCAGTTTTTATTGAGAAAGCATTAAGAGCATCAAAACTTCCCATAGAATACACATTTGTTTCCTGAGCTCCTCCACAAATAACCATATCCTGCCAACCATTTTTAATAAATAAATATCCGAGCCCCATACTATGAGATCCACTAGCACAAGCAGCACTAATAGTCATATTCACTCCTCTGAGTTTAAAAATCACAGATAAATTCATTGTAATAGTTGAATTCATGGATTGAAATATTGCTCCAGATCCCATAAGCATGGTATCATGTTTTTCTGCCACAACCTGATGAGCTTTAATAACAGCTTCGGCAGATGAGTCATTTCCATAAAATATTCCAACTTCATTTTTGAGAAGATAATCCATATCTACATTAGCCTGATCTAAAGCATCTTTAGTTGCTATATAAGCATATTCGCCCTCTTCGGCTAAACCTGTTCTCAATCTACGTTCCAAAACTCCTTTTAAGACAGGTCGTTCAACAATTCCTGTCAAAGGAGATCTATATCCATAATCGTATCTTTTGGGGTCTATACCAATACCGGATTTTCCATCATATAATGATTTTGCAACCTCATCTAGGGTTTTACCAATACATGAATAAATTCCCATTCCTGTTATTACAACTCTTCTCATAAACTACTATGTATATAATCCTCCATTAATTGAAATTACCTCACCTGTAATGTATGCAGCTTTTTCACTAGCCAAAAACCCTACAACATTTGCTACTTCTTCGGGTTTTCCAAATCTACGTAATGGGATTAATCCTTTTAAAGATTTCTCATCCAACTCTTTTGTCATATCAGTAGCAATAAATCCAGGAGCAACAGCATTTACAGTTACACCTTTTCTTCCTACTTCTTGTGCTAGTGCTTTAGTTGCTCCAATAACTCCTGCTTTTGCTGCAGAATAATTTGTTTGCCCAGGTAATCCTTTTATTCCTGACAAAGAAACAACATTTATAATACGACCAAATTTCTTCATTAACATATCAGTTAAAAAGCGTCTTGTCACATAAAAGAACCCATTTAAATGAATGCCGATAATATTTTCCCATTGCTCATTTTTCATCCACATCATCATTGTATCTTCACGTATACCTGCATTATTAACTAAAACTGAAACATATTCATCTTTATGATTTTCTTGCCATTTCTCAATTGCTTTATCTACTTCTTCGACATTAGAAACATCAAATTTTAATATCTCAGCATTTCCTCCTTCAGATTTAATTAATTGACAAGTTTCTTCTGCCGCTTTATCGTTTGAACAATAATTAACAATTACAGAATACCCTGCTTTTGACATCTCAAGGCATATAGCTCTTCCAATTCCTCTGGATCCTCCAGTAACTAAAGCATATTTCATAAATATTTTTTACTTCAAAAATAATAATTTTACCATTCAATTAAAATATTTGGTTGATTATTCATCAAATATTCCTTAACAATTCTAACTTCTTTATATTTTGGAGTATCCTCAACAAACGCTGGCACTAACTCTCTTAATTTTTTATATATGTCCTTGCTTACTGTTGACATTTTATCATCAACTTTAATGCTATCTATTGCTTGTAATAATGCTATATAATAAATAGCAAGTACCTCATAAGCATTCTCAATTACTTTTTTGGTAATCACAGCTGAATTTGTTCCCATACTAACAATATCCTGATTGTCATTATTATTAGAAATTGAATGTACATAATTAGGAAATGATAATGTTTGACATTCTGCTGTTGTTGATGTTGCAGGAAATTGTAATCCTTGCACGCCCAAATTTAATCCTACTACACCTAAATTTACAAAAGGTTTAAACTTTTCATTTAATTTTGGATTTAATAAATAATTTAACTGTCTTTCTATGGTCATAGCAAGCCTTGTTATAACTATTTTCAATTTATCCATCTCTAATGAAATATAATCACCATGAAAATTTCCTCCGTGATAAACATTTTCTGTTTCTATATCAACAATTGGATTATCATTTGCTGAATTAGCTTCTTTTGTAACAATATCTAATGTATTAACTATAGTGTCATATATCGGTCCAAATATTTGTGGCATACATCTCAACGAATAATACTCTTGTACTTTTTCTGCAATTACTTTTTCAGTAACTTTACGATTATAAAATGCATCTTCGCGTTTTTTTACTAATTTACTATCTTTTAAAATATTTCGCATCATTTGAGCAACTTTTGATTGCCCTATATGACATTTCGCATTATTAAGTTGTAAAGAAAAGCTATCATCAAAAGAATTAACGATTTCATTTAATATTGAACCTGACATAACAGCCCAATTAAACAAGTTCTTCGCAAAAAGCAGATTAACAATAGATATTCCCGTCATTATCGATGTCCCATTAATCAAAGAAAGTCCTTCTCTGATTCTCATTGATATTGGTTTGATATTGCACTCTTCAAGTGCTATAGCGGCATCAGTAATTGCTCCTTTATAATAAACTTCTCCTTCACCAATCATACCAAGTGCCAAATGCGCTAACTGAACAAGATCTCCACTAGCACCAACACCTCCATGTTCATATACAACAGGTATTATATCATTGTTAATCATATCTTTTAATACAACAGCACATTCGGGATGAATCCCACTCTTTGCTCGTAAGATACTTACTAACCGACATAACATTCCAGCTTTTATGTATAATGGCGGTAATTTATTCCCTACTCCTGAACAATGACTACGAATTAAATTATATTGCAATTTAATTCTGTCTTCATCTTCAATACGATATTGAGCCATTGGACCAAAACCAGTATTAATACCATATACAACTTTACCTTCAGAAAATTTTTCTAAGAATAAATAACAATCATTTAGTTTTTCAATAGAACTTGAATCTACCTTAACTTTTCTACCTCCGAATAATATTTCATAGAAATAATCCATGGAATATAAAGAATATCCCTCTTCAGCTTTACTTTTCATATATCCCGTTCAACATTTTAACTCTACCACTGAAATTTTAATTTGCAAATTTAATAAATAATATAAATACTCAAAAAGAGTTTAATCATTATTTCTAAAATAGAATTATAAAAATAATATCTTTCACACTACTAAACATTTGATAAGCCTATAAAATCCTTTAAGCGATGTGGTGTTTTATCGTACTATATTTAATAATAATAAGCACAGACATCCTCGATATTTATTGGAATCGCAGTTCGTGAGTAACATATATCAGCACCACTATTTCTGGCGTACATCTTTGCTATGACTGTTCCGAAAGTCTTCGAAATCGAGGTCTACAAAGGAATACGTTGTGCAAAGCATTTTGTCGAAGTATGTCAGAAATTTTTGTCATGTACTAAAATTAATGTTACTATTGCATATCTCAAGAACTATAATGTCAAATATTCAACCAAATTAAGATCAATAATTATGGTGTAATATTTGCATTCTATTTACAAAATTTCGCACATATGAAAATTGTATTTATTTTTACTCTTATCTTTACAACAACGCTAAATTTAAGTACTCAAACAATAAACAAAATAGCTGTTTTTGACAACACAGAATATTCTAGTAGTGGAATAATTGGAATTACAGAAAATGCTATTTATGAATACAGTTGGTACTACGACACATGGTTATCTTTCCCAACAAATGGGTTAAACGAAATTGAAGGGAATGTCATAGTAAATGAAGTTTCAGCATGCAATAATTATTCTCATAATCCTAGTGGTATTTATGTCATATCAGACACATCAATACACGTATATAATTATTATGCAGAATATTGGTACGCTCTATACAACACCGGATTGGAGAGAATTGAAAATATTGTTCAACTTTCGGACTTAAGTGTACGTTATGATATCGAAAATGAAGATGAAGATATATTTGTTAAAAGTGGTGATCATATTTATTATTATGAATGGTACACTCAAAAATGGTATCCATTAACAAACGAAGGAATTACAAGTAAAAAACACTTATGTAATAAGCCTATTATTTCATCAATTTACCCAAATCCAGTAAAATCTAATTCTAATATTGTTATTAATCTTCCCGATTATTACAATAATTATATTGACATTGCAATATTTACGGAAGATAACAAATTTGTAAAAGAAATCCATATTGACAATGCTAATGGGGGAGAAAATATAATTGAACTAAACACTTCAGAATTTTCACAAGGCATATACTTTTATGAAATAAAAGGAGTGGATTTTTCACATGTAAAAAAGTTTATTAAATTTGACTAAAAATTTATAGACACGTACATAATATGAAAAAAACCATAATTTTTCTTACCATAACACTATTTTGCTCAATAACTTTCTCACAAACACCACAAGCATATAAGCTTTTCACAAAAAAAGGAAAGCCAACATCAATAAAAAAAATGCTCAATGCTTTAGAGGAAGCCGATATTATACTTATTGGGGAATTTCACAACAATCCTATATCTCATTGGTTTGAATATGAGATAAGCAACTATTTGGCTCAAAAACAAGATGTTATTTTTGGTGCAGAAATGTTCGAAGCTGATAATCAAGAATACTTAGACAAATATTTAAATAAAGAAATAGACAAAGAGGCATTTGATACTCTTGTGCGATTATGGCCAAATTACGAAACCGATTATTCTCAGCTCGTCCTTCTGGCAAAGAAAAACAATATTGATTTCATAGCAACTAACATCCCAAGAAAATATGCTCATCTGGTTCACAAACAAGGCTTTGGAGCTCTAGATAGTTTGTCCGATTATGAAAAAGCATGGATAGCCCCTTTGTCGATCAAATATAATCCTGAACTTTCTTGTTATAAGAAAATGGCAGGAATGACAATGGGACATGGTTCTCCTAACCTTCCTAAAGCACAAGCAATAAAAGATGCAACAATGGCTCATTTTATAATAAAACATTATAAACAAGGTCAAACATTCATTCACTATAATGGAGCATTCCATTCGGATAATTACGAAGGAATCTTATGGTATTTGAAAGACAAAAGACCTGATCTAAATTATGTTACTATCTCGACAGTTACACAAAAAAATGTAAACAAACTCTACAAAGACAACAAAAATATTGCTGATTATATAATTTGTGTCGACTCAAATATGACTACAAGCTACTAAGTATACAGGTTAAGTTTCATATTCTCACTAAATTTAATCTATTCTATAACATAATTAAAATTTTCTGACTCTATCCAACTGTGTGTTTCTAATTGATCATATATCAAAGCGTTTAACCCAAAATCAAGAGTTCTTGCATCATATCCTAATACTTTTAAATATGCTGATACCAAAGCGGATGTTTGTCCCGACCAGCAATAAATAATATGCTCTGCACTTGGGTCTAAGAATTTATATCCACAACTGGTCAAAGAGAGATTTTCCTTAATTTGATAAGCTCCTGTTATATGTCCGTATGGTTCTACTTCGGCTTTAGATAAATAGCAATTTATAAAATAATCATCACAATTATTTAGAACAAACAAAGCATCCAGATTTTCATATCCTGAAGTTACAATATATTGCACCCTATTTTTGAGAATATTCTCTCCTGTTTCACTTGCAGTAATAATTTCAGGGGGTTCAAACTCTACAACTTCACTAAATATTTGATTGTTATCCCAACTTTGATGCCCGATTGCCTGATTTGATGTTTTGGTTGTTAATACATCAAAATCAGAGTTCCAAGCACTCATTCCATACATAAGCACCTGACAGTTTGCATAGCCACTTAATCTCAATGCTACATGAGCATACGCCGATTTCTGCCCTGTTTCACAAACAATTAGTATTGGTTTATTTCCTGCACTTTGCACGACATTTAACATATTATCAAGATTAGTATTTACTGCTCCTTCAATATGTCCCAAATTAAATTCCTCATTATTTCTTAAATCAATGATAAAAAAATTCTCAACACCTGTTGTATTAACTGTACAAGCTGTTGTTAACCAATTATACTGTATGTAGGGCAAATCTAAATTATTATCCAACAAATATTTTGATAATATTTCAAATTTAGTTTCTTCCTGATTATTTTCTTTATCACATCCTAAGAATAAAATAATAAAACTTGCAAACACAAAAACCAGAAAATATTTGACATTAGATTTCGCCATTTTTTTTACATTATTCTACAAATAGTTTACGATTGTATGGAATTAAAATTAATAATTTCCATAACACATATGCAATAAATACTCCAAATACAAATCCAACAAATACATCCGAAGGATAATGTACTCCTAGATAAATTCTAGAATATGAAACTAATATTGCCCATACCAATAAAATATAAGAATAAGATTTACGTTTAATAAAGCAAAGACTCAAAAAAGCAAATCCAAAACTATTAGATGCATGTCCTGAAAAAAAACCAAACTGTCCGCCTCTATAATTATTTACGACATGTACATCCTGAGCTAATTCAGTATTATGGGTAGGTCGATATCGTTTTACATTTTCTTTGATTATATGTGAAGACTGATCTGTAATTATAAAACAAAAAACACATGCAAGTAATGGAATCCAAAATTTCTTTTTAAACTTTTTTACAAACATAAATACACCATAAAAAATCACCGGAATCCAAAACAATTTTGATGAAATAAAAAACATTAAACTATCCAAGCATTTAAAATTTGCACCGTTAAAAAATAGGAGTAAATCCTGATCAATATTCTCTAATATTTGAATCATTCGTTTATTTTATTCCAAATAAGATCCTTAAGTTTGCTTATATTTATATTTGTAATCGCTGAAATAAATATTGTATTTACTCCATCTGGCAACTCCGGCTTAAGCAATTCTTTTAATTCATCATCAATTAAATCTGCTTTAGTAATAGCCAACAAGCGATTTTTATCTACAAGTTCCGGATTGTACATTTTCAATTCATTTAATAATATTTTATATTCATTTTTAATACAATCAGAATCAGCGGGTATCATAAAAAGCAATATTGAATTTCGTTCAATATGTCTTAAAAATCTATGTCCTAAGCCCTTTCCCATAGCAGCTCCTTCAATAATTCCTGGGATATCAGCCATAACAAAAGATTTATGGTCGTGATAAGACACAATTCCAAGGTTAGGGACCAAGGTTGTAAATGGATAATCAGCTATTTCTGGCTTAGCAGCAGAGACAACTGATAGCAATGTTGATTTTCCTGCATTTGGGAATCCAACAAGTCCAACATCCGCAAGCAATTTCAATTCAAGAATAACAGCAGCTTCAATTCCTTCTATTCCAGGTTGAGCATATCGTGGGGTTCTATTGGTTGAAGTTTTAAATTCATTATTCCCTAATCCACCTTTACCACCTTCAAATAGGATCACTTCTTGTTCGGGATTAGTTATTTCACAATACACTTCTCCATTTTCAGGATTTTTGGCAATAGTTCCTAACGGGACTTCAATAATTTGATCTTTCCCATTTGATCCTGATTTTAGTGCTCCACTACCAGCCTGACCATGTTCAGCAAAGACATGTCTTTTATATCTTAGATGTAGCAATGTCCATAACTGAGGATTAGCTTTTAAAATAATATGACCACCTCTACCGCCATTCCCTCCATCCGGCCCCCCGAATTCTACAAATTTTTCTTTTCTAAAATGGGCCGAACCAGATCCTCCATTACCAGAACGACAGAATATTTTAACGTAATCTACAAAATTTGATGTAGCCATACTTTTATGTTTCAAAATATTTATACAATTTTTCCTTTATTCCCCCAAAAACCTTATTGACATCACCTTTACCATCAACAAATTCGCAATTCCCATTTGCCAAATAAAATTCTTCAACAGATTTGGTCCTTTCTTTATAAAGATTTAATCTATGTTTAATAATTGAAATATTTGAATCATCGGGTCTATTATTTTGATTTTTCCTTTTCAAGAGTCTTTCTTGCAAAGTACATTCATCAACCTCAATACAAATACAAACGAGTGAATCTATATTAACTTGATTTTTTAGTTTATCAAATTCCACACATTGATTTATTGTCCTTGGGAAACCATCTAAAACGAGACCTCTAATATCATGGTTTTTTGTAATATAGGCTTTTATCATTTCACAAGCCACTTTATCAGGGACAAAATTGCCATCATCAATTTTTGCTTTTGCTAATTTTCCCAATTCTGTACCTTCGCTAATTTCGTGTCTTAAAATATCTCCTGTAGAAACGTGCTTATAACCAAGATATTTTCCAATAAGTTTGGCTTGTGTTCCTTTACCACATCCCGGAGGTCCAGTTATTATTACGGTTTTCATCAAAAAAATTCACTTATTACAAAAATACGAAAAAAAAAGCGGCAAAAAGCCGCTTTTATATCATAATATAACTATTTATTTTACAATAGTTTTAAATGTATCATTTTCGAAATACTTATAAAATTCCATATCTTTAGCAGCAAATTCTTTAAGATCATTATCTTTAGTACAAGCAGTTCTCAAGTTATTGAATAATACATCTGTATCACCTAAACGGGCACCAGCAATAGCTTTAAGATAGAAATTATAAGCATTATCTTTATCATTACCACAATCAGCAGCTTTAATTGCTCCATTAAAATCTCCATTCATAATTTTTGCAAGACCAGCATTAAAACAGCACATTTCACCAAAGAAATCTACAGCAGTTTCATA
>CAYUWD010000127.1:0-10283 GCA_964448235.1 uncultured Bacteroidales bacterium
TCATTGACAGTGTACTTTGAATACACCCCGGAAGAAAAACAAACCTGGGATCATCCTGGATGCGTGGAAGAATTTGAATTCACTGAGATCGAGGTTGGTGGTACGCGAATAGATGAAGAGTTAGAAAGTCATTTAATAGAAACATTGGCGGAAGAATGGGAAAAAGAGTTGTTAAATGGAAGATATATTTAATAAACCCAAAGTCATATCGATAATAGGGGACACCAATTCCGGTAAAAGCAATTTGCTCTACCACATAATTGAAACCCTCCAAAAAACACATGATTTTGAATTGTATACTTTCGGCTTAAAATATTCTCTCCCAAGAGCAAACGAAATTTGGTCTTTAGAAGAACTGGAACTAATTGAAAATAGCCTGATTCTTATCGATGAAACATTTTCCTTGTTCGATCTCGATAACAGAACAAAGAAAAAACAAATCGAACAAACATTAAGATTGATCCATCATCAAAATAATATTCTTTTATTATGTGTTTTACCAGAAAATTGTAAAAAATTCGTTGCAAGTAAAATGGATGTTATGATATTTAAAAAATGCACCATGGGAGATTTTATCAATGGGTCTCTAACTAAAAGAGTGGCTCAACAATATAGAGGACCAGAGGCCGGGACATCAGTTTTGGGAATAAGTGTGGATCAAGCCCTTGTATATAATTCGGGGAAATACCAAAAATGGGATGTTCCATATATAGAAAAATTTGATTCAAAAAAGAATAATATTTCAATATTTAAAAAAAAGGATTAAAACAATGATAATTAACATCGAAAACGAAAATAATATTGCTCCTATGTATGAGTAGTCCAGGCCGCAATTGAAGCAAATAAAGCAATCAAAAACAATAAAGGATAGTAAAACATGGATATAAAAGATGACTTTGGGCGTATATTGTTTTCATCAATTGACGAAAACCTGAAATTTGCAAACCTTGAAGGGGCAAAACTAAAAGGGGCAAACCTTGAAGAGGCAAACCTGAAAGGGGCAAACCTTGAAGGGGCAACCCTTGAAAAGGCGAACCTGAAGGGGGCAAACCTTGATTTTTCTTGCCTACCTCTGTGGTGCGGATCGAAAAATATTATAATTGACGAGTGCCAAGCCAAACAGCTTTCTATGCACGTATTTAATCTCATAGAAGATTTTTGGCCAGGCGGGCTTACAGAAGATCAAGCGGCATGGATAAACGAGTGCCATAGGATACAAGATGGCTCTTTTGACAAATTTGTAATTAATAATAAACAACAGTAACCAAGGAGAAAAATCATGGCGAATTTATCAGGTTTAAACCTTGACCCGAACGTTGAAGAATCCCAAGGCGAATTTCCAGTTATCCCGGCTGGCCAGTATCAGGCCATCATCATCCACAATGAAATCGCGGATACCAAAGCCGGTACCGGAAAAATACTGAAGCTGTAGTTGCAGATCATTGAAGGGACACACCAGGGCACGATCATTAAAGACAATCTTAACATCATCAACCCGCACCAGGTGGCACAAAGAATTGGTCAAGGTACACTTAAAAGGATATGTACTCTGTGCAAAGTCCAGTACCCGCCGCAGGATACGTCCGGGCTATACGGCTGCCCGATGGCTATCACCGTTAAGGTTGAGACTTTCAAGTCTAATAGGACCGGTAAAGATTTGAAATCAAACAAGATTTCAAAATACGACAAGCCAACTTCTGCCATACCGCAGCAGAACCAGGCGGGCGGTAATCCGACAGATCCAGGCTTCGGGGAGCAGCCGTCATCCTGGTAATCCGTAATATTTTGAATTAACCAATGACCCGTGTTTACGCATGGGTCATTTTAATTTTGGAGAAACACAATGGCAAACATAAAAGAACTGCTGGAGAAAGAGCGCACGTCGGTAGATCTGGCAAATGCAACCTTGGCAGTCTATGACGAACAAGGCATTAACCTAAAAATAACCGAAAAAAATATCGATACTATTGTAAAAGATGCTGAAAAATATATTGACCCAAATTATCAATTAGTAGAAGGTTTGGAAGAATATCTATTAGATATTATAGAAGAAATGGAATATAACAAAGAATGAAGCCTTTAATTACAATAATATGCCTGTGTATTTTAGGATACACGGGCTATTTATCCCACAAATTAGTATATGAAAAAGGGAAATATGCCGGATACAATGAATATATAGGAACATTTGCCCCTGCGGAAATATTACCAAATGAAATACCTGTTAAAAAACCAAACCCAAAATTAATGAAAAAAATAAACGGATAAAAAGGATTCTTAAAAATGCAAATATTTATTCCATATCCAGATTATAGAAAATCGGCAATGGCCTTGGATGACCACCGCCCGAACAAACAGATTATTGAGTTAGGTCCGATCCTTTCCACAGCCATTTGGATTGAAGACTGTGGGGTTGCCTGTTGTAGACTGCCTATCAAGGAAATAACTGTTGAGCAGATTAAGAGAGTGTTTGGGTGCATAGAAAAGGAGCAACAAAAGCCTACGAAGGAGAAATTGGCTTAATACCAGGATCACAAGGAACATCTTCCTATATTATAAAAGGTCTTAGTAATCCAGAAAGTTTTAAATCTTGTTCTCATGGTGCCGGAAGGTTATTCAGCCGAACAAAAGCAAAGGAAACACTGGACTTGGAAGAAGAAATAACCAAAATGGATTCCAAAGGAATTGTTCATGGTATCCGGCATAAAAATGACTTGGATAAGGCCAGCAGTGCTTACAAGGATATTGATGAAGTTATGGCAAATCAATCTGACTTGGTTGAAATTGTAACTAAATTAACCCCACTTGGTGTAATTAAGGGATGAACCAAAGCCCCCTTAATCGGGGGCTATTTTTTTATTTCCAATTATTCCTGATTCTATTTGTTGTTATCTCATGGGGTTTAGGGTTCCCGTGGAACCACAGCAATCTTACCTTATCCCAATTCTTTACCTTCCTTGTTTTAACATGAGCTTTGTAAGAAACAACATAGCCTTTCGGCCAAAATTTCATCTTCTTGATTAGTCTATCATAGAGAAAACGCTCTGAACCATTTGTTTCCTCTTCATATTTCTTATAGTTATTGTTTAGTTCTTCCCATATGTCTTTTCCGTAACCCCCGTTGAAAGCCATAAAGTTCCCGGCGTTCATACCTTTCCTTTTTTCTGCAATAGCTTCCTGGATGATAAAATCGTCTGTGAACTTGGCGAACACATCTAATGAACCTACTATCACATTATCCAAGTCGAAAGAAAAAACACGGCCTTCAAAATTATTGGCCGGATCAAACTGAATAGCTTTTTTTAAATTGCCTTTCATCCATTCATTATGTAATGGCCTAATCTCGATGCCTTCCCTGATTCCTTCTGGTATGTTTGTAAAACAAATATTTCTATGTGGCAAGGAAAGATGCTTGTCAATCATATTGAAAAGTTTATTCACATAATCCGGGAAATACGGACCAGGCCCCCAATAAAAGGTAATACAGTTTATAGGTTTAGTTGAGGGCCGATTAAATCTTTCGGCTAATGGATAATGTTCTGTTATCCACATATTTTCTGGATAAAGATTTTCGTGGGTAGGATCATGTTTGCCTGGAAAAAATACAATCTTAGCATCTTCCGGCAATTCATCTATATTATTAAAATTATAAACTCCATCTTTTTTCGTCCAAACTTTTTCTTTTGGGTATAATTTATAGGAAATGTATGCTTGATCTGATCCCACTATATAACCAGCATCATAAGCCTTTTTATGTGCCCATCTATTTGCTTTTCCGGCGACCCACCCACCTCTATCATTCAGCCAAACTAAATCTTTTTCATTAAATTCTTCCCAAACAAAATCCCTGACACCAGCCTTCATCATGAACATGGACCCACAATAGGGAGTGTTTTTTGTTCTTGGCTGCCACATCATAAAATCATAATCATTATCAAATAATTCGGTTATATCTCCCGTTATTACACAATCTAAATCCATACTTACAAACCTATTGCCGATAACCTCCTTCATTTCTTTAGAAAATAATTTGAGGCGTCTATAGCACATTCCATATTCTTTTAGGTCATCCCATATTGGAACTATTCTAACAGAAGAATCTATACCATCCGAATTATCTGTTATGCAAACAATTTCATGAGGGCAACTCAAATGTTTCCTAACCATTTTTGCAAAAGCGTTTACATGGTCTGACGTATAAGTTTCCCTATATCTGAAACTTTCCTTTTCTTTTTGCCATTTCCAGCACACGACTTGTATCATTTTTTATCCTTAAAAGTTGTCTGAATCCATTCCTTTCCTGCATATTCGTGTAATTTTTGACTCATTTTCACACCAGATTCGTAAGCTTCAAAAAGTAAATCTAAAAGTTGTTTGTTATTTTTTTGCTCTTGAATTAAAATATCATACATATCCCTATGTATTTCGCAAATATACCTTTTATTTTCATTTCTTCTAAATATATCAACATCTAAAGCCTGATGTACCATACAAAATTATCCAGTTCAGTATAGGTTCCAAATTTTTCTATAACAGCACGCCTTACTCCGTCCATATGAATATCATGCCCTACAACAAATTTAGATACTTTTGGAATCCACGCTTCTATATCTCGTTTAACTCCTTCATAAGTATGATCCGCGTCAATAAATACAAAATCAAAATATTTATCAGCAAAAAGTTCTGCTGCCTTAGTTGTGTCATATTTCATTATTTTTAAATTTTGATATTCAACTGCTTTCTTTTTTACATCTTCGTAATATTCTTCTAAAGGAAATTGTTCATAAGTTCTATATCCAGCGTCTGCTTTATCCCCCCAATTTACTACTTCCCATAAATCTATTCCATATAATTCCAAATCTGGGAATTTATTCATCAAATAAAAAGTTGTTTCCCCCCAAAATACACCAAGCTCGACCCCTTTTTTTAAATTTTCTTTTTCAATTAATCTTGATAATACTTTTGCCTGTTTTGGTGTCTGATTATATTTACGCATTTCTTACCCCCAAAAAAGTTCCTTTATCCATATTTTTTGTAACATTCAAATTACCATTATTTATGAATTGTGATCTATTTAGATTAGAAATATCAAAAGAAGGAAATTGATCTTCAAGTACACTTCTCCACCAAAACATATCTTCCTGTATCAAATTAGAATCCCTCCCGTCTGGCAAAAATTTATTAGAAGGGCCGTCATTTACGGAAATCAAAAAACACTTTTTAGTTAATTCGAAAATATGTTGCAAAACATTGTCCAATAATTCCGGCTCTACATGTTCTAAAACATGAGTACAAATTACAAGATCCGCAGGGGAAGGCAAAAAAGATATTGCGGGGATGCCGGGGTCATAAGAATGTATATCAGGAAAGAATTCCTTCAATGCTTGCTTTCCCGCACCATAATCAAGCATAGACTCTATATTATATTTGATTTTAATAGAATTAATACCTTTGGCCCACTTACCACTAAATGTACCGTATTCTTCTAATAAAGTGTGAAAATCTTCATTCTGATCTGTCATATATTCGCTTATAAGTTTTCTATCCATTTAGTATCCCTTTCGTATCCAAGATTAATTAAACTATCAAATAATTGAGGGCATTCTTCAAACTGTTGTTTAATTCTTTGTGGGTGTAATTTCCATTTGTCAACAGTAGAACCCTCTACCGGTCTAATTCCATTTAATTGATGGGACAATAGTTTAGGTACATTATGTTTATGGAAATTTAAAAAACTATCATCATATCTAAATCCACAAAATTTACCTAATCTATCTTGTTCCTTTTCAGGATCTTTGATCAATTTTTCGTAATAAACAAAAATAGCATTGGGAACATCATAAATAATATTTAAATAATCAAGTAAGCCTTTAGTTTTTCCTGGCAATACCCCGGAAGTTCCTGTAAATAATGAGTAATCCCAGTTAACCTTGTATCTTCCTTCAGAATTAGAATGGATAGAAGTTAAAACTGCCCTTGGGTCTCTGACATTAATAATAAATTTTGTATCTGGATATTTTGCTATAATTTTCTTATAATCAAAAATATCCATTGGACGTTTAGTTACTACATTTTTATTTGTAAGTACCTTTATTGCTTTTGTTTCTCTGTCAAAAAAGCTAAAATTGGAAACACTGCTTCTCATCATTAGATAAAGTAAAGTACTCCCAGCCCTCGGAAACCCGCACTGTACAATCATGATATTACCTTATACAAATCTTCAATAGTTTTCAAAGATACATCTTCTTTGTCAATTATTATCATACCTGGCTTATACTTTTTACCAAACTCTAAATCAAACACCCAATAGGAAATCCAAGCATCTTCGTCATTAAAATGATTTTCAAGTAAATCTAAAATAACATCAAATAACACATCATATACATCGTTTAAAGCAGTGGAAGGCAATACATCTAAAATTTTATTGAATTTTAAATAAGAATTTTGTATTGTTTCCATTATAATTGAAAAATCCTTCAACCCCATAACGACACGTTCTTTACATTGTTTTCCCATAAACTCACGTATATCATCTTTTATGCTGCGTAAATCATCAAATACTTTACTACCCTGTCTAACAGATTTTGACGAGTTTTGTTCAAAATTAGAGTGTCCTTTACAATTTCTGTATATTCCATTTAAATCCCCAACATGTTTACAGTAAGAACAAGTTCCATACATTTCAAAGGCTGCCGATGAATCTTTAACAGGAAATTCCCAATATTCTATATTAAATGTCATTTTTTCTCCTTGTTGTGACTAAATTCACTTACCTCATTAATAAAAATTATTATAAAGATAAGTGAATTATAGTAACTATTTAAAATTTAGTTTATTGAATGTCTATATTTGTCTGCCCGTCTTCATACCCATGCCCGTAAAAATGACGGGCCGCACTACAATAATCCCATCTCCTGATTTTCATAACTTCATCAAAAGTAAACATTTTATTTACATCTGCTCCAGATTCTATCACACATTTCACATAGTTCCAATGGGCACTTACCATTTCATCTATGATATCTTTGTGTTTTGAAACAATTGAATCTTTCCTATACTGTTTATCATCCGATTCAAGAACTATATTGTTTTGTCTGATGACATCCCCCTCTCCTGAATTTGTGCCCTGATTAACTACATATTCTCCTCTTGTACATATACTACATAAGCGGCGTTTTTCATCATTTTTTATTTCAAAATCTTTACCACAATTAGGGCAATTAGTTGGAAAATTATAATTAATAAGTATTTCTGCTTTTTTCATTTTTTTATTTCGTCTTTATGTTATTTTGTTTATTTAAGTATATTTCGAACTCAGCCTCTTGTTTTTCAACTTCTTCGTCAGTAGCTGCTCTGCCCGAATAATCACAGTTGAAACACGTCCAAACCCAACCGTTCCACTCGTCTATTATCATATGCGCTCCGCATTCAGGGCAGTACATTTTAAAATTTCCTTTTATTATTCTGTTATATGCACTCCAAAGCGAACCACTTCCGAGGTCCCGATTCATCTCTATCAGCTTTCCAGATTATGGCCTCCATGCGTTCGTCGTCAAAATTTCCACGGATCGGGGTTTTGTCTGGAATGCCTTCAAGAAACTTTTTCAATGCTCCTACCGTCAAAACCTTCTGCTGCTTGTCTGCTTTCGCCATTTGATACCTCCGGCATATAACCATGTTTTTAGAAAGGGGCGTGGAAAACGCACCCGTTTTTATTAGCACCGTTCTGGGCCGCGCCACTGAACACGGCGTTAGGCAATAAAATATCCACTGCCACAAATCATGCCGTCATCATCGTAGGTTGGCTTCAACTTTATCACTCCATCGGTTTTTAATTTTTTGCATATCTTTTTCAATTTATTTACAGGTATTCCAGTCTCATCACTTAGGGGGGAATAACCACACCAAATTCCATCATAACAACTGTTAGACCATTTTTCTATTTTTTGCCTAACAATCGCATCAAGCAGACCGCCTACATCTGACGTGGGCTGGTCGTCCTGCTTTCCCAATAAGTCCTGTTGCATCATCATCTCCTTTATGCCAAATCCGGCGCCAGCTTATGCAAGGCGTTATATTTACTCGTCCTCGTCCTCGACCTTGATACTAATCTTAATATCGCACCCGTTGCCGTCATCAGAGTTGAGCATTGCCATTTGTGGCCCCTCGGCAACCCTGCAATACCCATAAGCTGCGTTCAGCTTGCGGCTGGCATATGCAATAATGTCTTTCAATACTTCGTTTTCCATATTTGTTTCCTCGTTCTCAAAGTTAAAAATATAACAACGCAATCAAGAGGACTATCCGCTGGATAGATTAAAAAAAATATCGGTGCGAAAATAATAAAAAAAATCCACTAATAATTGCAAAAATTTCCATTATAATATTACCGTTTTTCTGGATATATTAGATAATCAAAATAGCGCAAGTTTTCAATCCAATCACAAAATATTTGCCAATCAGGATGGCGATGATTACGCCGAGCTTTATATATATTTCGTAATGCCTGATAACTGATAGTAAGTTTTCTATTGTACACTTTTTCGGGTAAATCTGCTTGTTTTTGTTCTGCTAAGGCAGACCCTTTTAATTTCTTTAATTCAAAATGCATGGAACTGGATGTGGAAAGACATTCAACCCCATGTCGGTAAGTTTCAAATTCTATCATAAAACCAACTTGTAATTCAATCTCTACCCAAACTACAATCCCCCTCATAGCCTTAGCATGATCATCGCCCGCCTTTATAAGCTTTGATGCAAGGTCCAAGTCTTTAGGCCCTATGACATCTGCAATGATCGTATCCCCTTTTGATTGTTTGGGAAGCCGCATAGCTTCCATAGCCCAAGACAGCCCCCTTACTTCATACTTTTTTATTTGTAATGGCGAATAAGTCATTTTTTCCTTTATTTATAATATTTACATTTTAATATCACAAAAATCATATTGATTTAAAATCTTTAACCAAACCCCCGGATTTTCTTTGTCATAAGAATACCATTCACAGTTTATTTTAAATGGGGCTGGAATTAAATACTCCATATTATCATCTTCTATATATCTGTGTGCCGTTAGTAAATCATGAAGTATATGACAAGCATTTGTAAAATCAAAGGATCTCTCTGAATTTCTCACAAAGTGCGCCCCAAGTACAATAGGGTATTCAATATCTTTAAAGTAATCTCCAACTTGTTGTCTAAATAAATTGGGCCTATTAGGATCTACATACTCTTTAACCTCCTTTCTTCTGGCAGAATATCCTTGTATATTCAAAGATCGCAAATACTGTGTAACAGTCTTAGGGTGATAGATACCTTTAACCTTACTGTTTTTTAAGCTGGGAACATTTCCTCGCAAAAATATCATAGATTTATTAAGTAATCTCCAATCCCTAATTCTGTAAAATTATAAAAACTATTATAATTAACAATACTATTAATATTGGAATCCAAGTTGGTGCTAAAACCCACCACCAAGACCACGTTATATATCCAGTTAATTTTAATCCAATAAATAAAATTGTTAAGAGTCCTGCGAAACCTATACCGCCTGAACTTGCTTGTTGATTAGTCATTTTTCTTTGCCTTTTTATAGAGTCTTCTCAATTTATCACAAAAGATAGTTCCTTCGCTATCTCTGTAATACTTCCTGAATTTGGGGCTGTAATCCCCGTATACTTTTTTCTTGATTCTTTTTGCCTTTTTCTGATTCATTATTCCCCCTTTTAGTTGGTAGCCGAAATGGGATTCGAACCCATACTTTTGGGATTTTAAGTCCCATGTCTCTACCAGTTGGACTATTCGGCCAATTTTTTATCACTTTACCATATTATTCGTTAATTATCAATAAAAAATTTGGGGCAGTTAAGCCCCCCTTTTTTTTTCAATATTAATCCAAATCATTTACCATTTTTTCGAGATCTTCCAAAGGCATATCACAGCATTGATTTTTTGTCATAGACCAGCCTTATTCTTTATCTTGAACAAACCCATTATGTCCCAATTCTTTGGCAGCATCTATACACATTTGAGAACCACAAAATGGTGTTTTAATGGTGGGGTTACAATAACACATTATTCTTCTCCTTTTTTATCTAATTTGCCTTCCCGCACTGCCCCCATCAATTCATTTAATACATTATCAAGATTAATTTCCTGCTTGTCATGCAATTTTTGAAGTTCCCTAAACCCTTCAGCTCCTTTTTTTGATTGAATTTCAGTTACTATTTGCTGGCTAACTTGAGATTGTCGAGGCATCTTAAATATAACCCCCATACTCTGCAAAG
>CAYUWD010000128.1:0-10222 GCA_964448235.1 uncultured Bacteroidales bacterium
AGGTTTTTAATAGATTATGCTAAATCTATGATGCAAAGAAATTTTTAATATGATCATCTAAAATTCCATTTTTTATTACATGTAAAAGGATAAATATTCGTGTAAATTCATTTTATTTTTAGTCTTTATATTATTTTTTTCAAATTATGTCATTTGTTTTTTTATTTTGTGAATAAAGTTTTTAATTTTGTTAGCATAATTTATATTTAAAGCGATGAATCAGACAATAGGAGAAATAGTTCAGGTAATTGGACCTGTTATTGATGTGAGTTTTGAAAAATCTGGATCTGATATTCCACAGATTTTTGATGCATTAGAGATTAAAAAAGAAGATGGATCTTCTTTGATAGTTGAATGCCAGCAGCATATTGGAGAGCACACAGTCCGTACGATTGCAATGGATTCTACAGATGGATTATGCAGAGGTATGAAAGTATATGATACAAAGCATCCTATAAAAATGCCAATTGGTGATCAGGTTAAGGGTAGGTTAATGAATGTTGTTGGAAAAACAATTGACGGGATGGAACAACTTTCTAATGAGGATGGTTATCCAATACATCAACACCCACCAAAATTTGAAGATTTAAGTACCGATGTAGAGGTTTTATATACAGGTATTAAAGTAATTGATCTTATTGAGCCTTATTCAAAAGGAGGTAAGATTGGATTGTTTGGAGGTGCTGGTGTTGGTAAAACTGTATTGATTCAAGAACTTATTAATAATATCGCTATTGGTTATGATGGATTATCTGTGTTTGCTGGTGTTGGAGAGCGTACTCGTGAAGGAAATGACTTGTTGCGTGAAATGATTGAGGCAAATATTGTAAAATATGGTGATGAGTTTAAAGAGTCTATGGAAAAAGGCTCTTGGGATCTTGATAAAGTTAATGTCAAAGAATTAGAAGAATCTAAATTAGCAATGGTGTTTGGGCAAATGAATGAGCCTCCTGGAGCACGTGCTAGAGTTGCATTGTCTGGTTTAACAATAGCTGAAAGTTTCCGTGATGGAGGTAGTAAGACAAGTGGTAGAGATATTCTTTTCTTTGTCGATAATGTTTTTCGATTTACTCAAGCAGGATCTGAAGTGTCAGCACTTCTTGGACGTATGCCTTCTGCGGTTGGTTATCAGCCAACACTAGCTACAGAAATGGGTGAAATGCAAGAACGTATTACTTCTACAAAAACAGGATCAATTACTTCAGTCCAGGCCGTATATGTTCCTGCTGATGACTTGACAGACCCTGCTCCTGCAACAACATTCTCCCACCTCGATGCAACAACAGTATTGAGTCGTAAAATTGCTGGTTTGGGAATTTATCCTGCTGTTGACCCACTAGATTCTTCTTCAAGAATTTTATCAGCTGAAATCGTTGGAGAAGAACACTATAATACTGCTCAAAGAGTTATAAATATTCTTCAAAGGTACACTGAGTTACAAGACATTATTGCTATTCTTGGAATGGATGAATTGTCTGATGAAGATAAGCTTGTTGTTCAAAGAGCTAGACGTGTTCAGAGATTTTTATCTCAACCATTCCATGTCGCTGAAGCATTTACAGGATTAAAAGGTGTATTTGTTAAAATCGAAGACACTATTAAAGGATTTAATATGATTATGGACGGAGAAGTGGATCATCTGCCAGAATCTGCATTTAATCTTGTTGGGACAATTGAAGAAGCAATTGAAAAAGGAGAAAAAGTGCTTTCAGAAGCAAAATAATAATTATGATAGTAGAAATTATTACACCGGAAAAGAAACTGTTCGCAGGAGAAAGTTCTATGATTCGCCTCCCAGGGACAAATGGATCTTTCCAAATTTTAAATAATCATGCTCCTATAGTTTCAACCCTTGAAAAAGGTGTCATTACTATACGCAAAGCTGATAACCAGGAAGTTTCCTTTGAAATTATTAGTGGTCTTGTTGAGTGTAGAAAAAATAAAATAATAATTCTAGTAGAATAATTAGCTTTTATTTAAACCTTTTACTAAAATTTCTGTCTATATTACTTAACTTTATTTCATAAATTAATGAAACAGTATTTTTATTTATTTGCATTATTGCTATCTATATCAATAGCTAGTATAGCACAAGAAAAGGTGATTCAACCTAAAAATAAACAATCAGATGGAAGGATTTTTGGATATGTATTTGAAAAAGAATCAGGAAATTGCATTGAATTTGCCAATATAGTTATATATAGTAAACGTGACTCTAGTATTGTCACTGGAGGCATAACAAATGCAATGGGATATTTTGTGATTGATAAAGTAAGATACGGTAAATATTTTGTTGAGATTAATTTTATTGGTTATGGTAAAAAGATTATAAATAATCTGGTAATTAAACCAGACAATAAAGAAGTTGATCTTGGAAATATTTATCTGGCTTTAAATGCTCAAATGTTAGGAGAAGTAGAAATTTCGGAAAATGTAAACGAAATAGATTATAGATTGGATAGAAAAGTAATTACCGTTAGTCAGGATGTTGTTTCTGCTGGTGAAAGTGCAGTTGAATTGCTTGAAAATGCGCCGTCTATAAGTACAGATATTGATGGGAATGTCTCATTAAGAGGAACTGAAAGTTTTCTGGTTATGGTTGATGGAAGACCAAGTCCAATACAGGGAAGCGATGCTTTACAACAAATCCCCGCAAATACTATAGAATCGATAGAGATAATTACGAATCCTTCGGCAAAATATGATCCTGATGGAGTAGGTGGTATTATTAATGTAAATCTGATTAAAGAAAAACGAAAAGGTTATAATGGACAATTATCTACAAAATATGGTAGATTTAATTCCTTTGGGGGAAATGCGTTGTTTAATTATAGAACCAATAAAATAAATGTTTTTATTGGAGGTGATTATAATGCTCGTATTAATCAAGCATCAAGTCAGTCAAATAGAGAAACATATATTAATTCTGACTCATCATTTTTCCTAAATTCGTATGGAGATATGCAAAGAGATAGGAAATCAGGTAGTGCTCGTGCAGGAATTGATTATTATATTAATGAAAACGAAATTATTACTTTATCTGGAAGATATGGAATCTCTGGTTTTGGAATGAAAAATGATGAGTGGTTAGGTAGTTATTATAAAGATACATTAAGCATATATGATTCTTACTATTACTTAAATAATAATAAGTTTGAAGCTTACAGGAGTTATTTTTCAGGAGACTTGAATTATATGAAGAAATTTAAAAAAGAAGGTCATGAAATTCAAATATATGGAAATTATTCAAATGATTTTGAAGACGAAATAAATGAATATTCTGAACAGGAAACTGATTTTATGAGAATGCTTATTAATGATACAATATATAATTATAGAACACTAGAATTAGGAAAAGGAAATACTATTATTGGGAAAATAGATTATGTATTACCATTATTTAAAAAAGCGAAATTTGAAGCCGGTTATCAAACGAAATATTCTTTGCAAAATAATGATTATAATTATCAAACATTAGAAGATATAAAATGGGTTGATGATACAACAAAATCGAATCCATATTATTTTTCTAAAAACATACAATCTGGTTATGTGTTATTTTCTAATTACTCTGGAAGTTTTGGATATCAATTGGGTATGCGAACAGAATATACAAACAGATTATTTCATCAAACAATAAGTGAAGAGGAGTGGAAATATAATAAGCTTGATTTTTTCCCTTCTGTTCATATTTCGTACGAAATGATGAATGATTTGCAAATAATGGCAAGTTATAGCAGACGTTTAGATAGGCCTCGCAGCTATTTTCTAGATCCTTTCAGAGAAGTTATTAGCTCAAATAGTGTTAAGCAGGGAAATCCTTTAATATTGCCAGAATATACAAACTCATATGAAATTGGAATGCAGAAAAGAATTAAAAAGAATTTTATTTCATTAGAAGCATATGCAAGACAAACATCAAATAAAATTGAGAGAATAACTTTAGTGGATCCTGATGACCAAAGTATCTTTATTTATACTTTTGATAATATCGGAAGTGATTTATCTATTGGAAGTGAAATAATGGCAAATTTAAACTTGACTAGCTGGTATAATTTAAATATTAGTGGTACAGCTTATTATTATGAGATAATGTCGGATGAGTATTCTGATAACACTACTATTACATGGCATACAAGAATTAAGAACACTTTTAAATTAAAGAAAACGGGAACAAATTTTCAATTTGGTGGATTTTTTAGGGGAGCATCTATTACATCCCAAGGGGAAACATCTCCTATGTTTATGACCTATGCAGGTGTAAGACAAGATTTTCTTGATAGAAAATTATCAATAGGGATTAATGTAAGAGATATATTTCAAACTATGCAACGTGAAGTCATTTCAGATACAGATGAGTTTTATTTATATTCTTTAAGACAACGAAAGTCGCCGACATTTAATATTTCAATAACTTATAAAATAAATGATTTTAAAAATCGAAAAGATAAAGGGCTTGAAGATGTTATGGAAGGTGATGATGATGGCTTGTAATATTTCTATAATAATTGTTAGTGTAAAATTCTATTTATTGTAAATCTATAAAAGAATAATATTATATATTTTTTGTTATGAATTCGAGTTTGTTTAGATTTGCAATAAAAATCATTTTATGAAAAATCAGTGCTTATTTATTTTTGTTTTTTTATTATTTGGTAATCTATTTTCTCAAAACACTGGAAATTTTAGCTATCAGGCAGTATTAAGAGATAATAATAACTTTTTGATTTTAGACCAAGGCATTGGCGTTCAGATTAGTATTATCCAGGGAATGCCCGATGGAGGTGTTATATATTCTGAAACACACGAAATTTATACAAATGAAAATGGATTATTTACCTTAATCGTTGGAAATGGCACAACAACTGATGATTTTGCAGTAATTGATTGGTCTAATATGCCCTATTTTCTAAAAACAGAGATTGATCCGACCACTTTAGGAGGAACTACATATACAATAGAATCTACAAGCCAATTGTTAAGTGTTCCATATGCATTATATTCTGAGTATACAAATATTACCGGTGATGAAATTGTCTTTGACGATTGGGACAAAAATAATAATGATGATTTTAGTGGAAACTATAACGATTTAAATAATCAACCCGATTTTACAAACTGGGACATTGATGTAACAGACGATTTTGATGGTAATTACTCAAGTTTAGATGGAGCTCCCCAAAATTTAGGAGATTTTAGTAATGATGTGGGCTTTATTACTGATTATACAGAAACACAAGGTTTATCAGATGTTTTAAATCTAGACAACTCCGCAGGATATAGTAAAATTACCGAGGTAGCAAACCCATTAGCTCCAAGTGATGTCGCAACAAAAGAGTATGTTGATTTACTTGAGGAGAGGCTAGAAGAAATGGAAGAAATGTTAATTAATACCGGCTCATACTTTATTGAAGATATAGATGGGAATCAGTATCGAGTTGTTAGAATTGGAAATCAAGTTTGGATGGCAGAAAATCTTAGAGTAACTAAATATCCTGATGGGACACCAATACCATTAGTTGAAGAAGCTGGAGATTGGAATAGCCTTGATTTTATTAGCCCTGCTTATTGCTTTTACAATAACAATGTTAGTAATGAAGCTAACACGTATGGTGCATTATATACATGGACTGCTGCTGTAGGAAACAATTTAACAGGAAGTAATGATAATCCAAGTGGGATTCAGGGTGTTTGTCCGGATGGATGGCACTTGCCAAGCGTATCTGAGTTTGATGAACTTATTAATTATTTAGGAGGAAGTTCTGTATGCGGAGGAATGATGAAAGAAGAAACAACCTTACATTGGGATTCGCCAAACACTGGTGCCACAAATTATAGTTCTTTTACTGCATTACCATCTGGGTATAGAGATAGAACCGGCACATTTAGCACTTTAGGTAGTTTTGCTTTTTACTTTACTACAACTGAAAGAGAAAGCGATACAGATTATATTTATTATAATTCAATTAGCAATTCCACATCTGCTATCAATAATAATTATGATTTAAAAGATTGTGGTTTTTCAGTTAGGTGTGTAAAGGATTGATATTTTTATTTATGTATTTGCTTAAAATATTGTTTTTTATTTTGTTAATTGAATAATGATATTTATCTTTGCAGCCCAAAATGTAGAAAAGTTTAAAAAATTATTAAGATGAAAAAAGGCATACATCCTGAAAAATATCGATTAGTAGCATTTAAAGACATGTCAAACGACCATGTATTTATTACAAAGTCTACAGCAAATACAAAAGAAACTATTGAGGTAGATGGTGTTGAATATCCACTATATAAATTAGAAATTTCAAACACATCACACCCTTTCTATACTGGTAAGATTAAGCTTGTTGATACTGCAGGTCGTGTTGATAAATTCCGCAATCGCTATCAAAAACATCTTGACCAAAGAAAAGAAAAGAAATAAGATTATATTATTGATATACTTTGAAGCTCCGAAATTCGGAGCTTTTTTTTTATCTTTGAGGCAAACAATAATGAAAATTATGCATATTATTTTATCTGACTTAAGTTTACATAAAATGTTTTTACCATTAAGTTATACTCGTTCAATATCAGATTATAGGGTAGGAATTCTTACTATCAGAGAAAAATGGAAAAAATTTGTTGAATATCTGCCTGGTGTAATTACTGAAAAACACTTACAGTTTAAATATGATAATAAGATAAATGATGAAACTGTAATTGTTTCATCAAATATTATTCCTAATCAAGAATTTATTCAGCATCTTTTAAACTTAAAAGATGAGGCAGTTACTGTAGACGGTAATCTTGTTGCATATCGTTGTGTTGACAAAAATCCTGAAATTATACCAGATAAAAAAAAGGAATACGCCAAAGAATTAACCATTGTTAAAAGCAACACGGATGTATTTACTTTAAATGGCAACTGTTTAATTAAGGATTTTGAAACAATAACAAACGGTCGTAAATCAATAGAAATTAGTAAAACAAATACTGTTTTTGGAGAATATCCAGTTTTTGCAGAAGAGGATAGTTTTATTGAATGTGCAACAATAAATACTCAAAACGGACCTGTTTACATCGGCAAAAATGCTAAGATTATGGAAGGCTCTCACATTAGAGGTCCTTTTGCAATATGCGAAAACTCTGAACTTAAAATGGGAGCAAAAATATATGGCCCGACAACTATTGGTCCGGGATGCAAGGTCGGAGGGGAAATCAACAACTCAGTCTTTTTTGCATTTTCAAATAAAGCACATGATGGATTTTTGGGTAATTCAGTAATCGGAGAATGGTGTAACATTGGTGCAGATAGTAATAATTCTAATCTAAAGAATAACTATGCAATTGTTAAGCTTTGGGATTATGCAACTGGGAGATTTCTTACAACAGGTTTGCAGTTTTGTGGATTAATTATGGGAGATCACTCAAAATGTGGCATAAATACAATGTTCAACACCGGTACGGTCATAGGTGTCTCTGCAAATATTTTTGGTAGTGGATTTCCACGTAACTTTGTTCCTTCTTTTTCATGGGGTGGACATGCAGGCTTATCGGAATATAAACTTAATATTGCTTTCGATGTTATGAGAAAGGTTATGGACAGAAGAGGTAAAAAATTAAGTGATAAGGAAGAGCAAATGTTTGAGGAAATATTTTCACAAACTACACAATATCGTAACTTTTAAACATTTGATAAATAAATATGTTTTAAGAATTGGCACAAGTATTGCCAATACTATGTGCATGTAAATTTTATAAATATAAATGCCAATTTGACAGATAATTATGACTAAATACAAAGAATTAAATATATACAATTTACTGCCGGGTGGAGATGAAAGAGATTCTGATATTATTCCTTTAGTAAAAAACATTTTTGATGATGAAGAAGTAAATAAAAAAAAATATCCAGATGAATTGCCGATACTACCATTAAGGAACACAGTCCTTTTTCCTGGTGTCGTTATCCCACTCACTATTGGTAGGGATAAGAGTTTCCAGCTTATTAGAAGTATTCAAAACAACACAAAAGTTTTTGGAGCTATCTCTCAAAAGCAAGTAGAAGTAGAGGATCCTGAACCAAAAGATATTTATCAAATTGGTACTGTTGCTGAGATTATTAAGATTATTGAGATGCCTGATAATACAATTTCTGTTATTATTCAAGGGAAAAAACGTTTCGAAGTGGAGGAATACGTCTCTAATGAACCCTTTTATCGTGCTAAAGTTAAATATATACCCGAATCAAAAGCAAATAACGAAGACAAAAATTTCCAGGCAATAGTAAGTTCTTTAAAAGATTTATCTTTAAAAATAGTAAAACTAAGTGCTGCGATCCCTCATGAGGTGTCATTTGCAATTAAGAATATTGATAACTCATCATTTTTAATTAACTTTATTTGTTCTAATAGTGATATTCCACCGGAAGAGAAGCAAAAACTATTGGAAATTGGAGATATCTATCAACGAGCGGTAAAACTACTTGAGAATCTTTCAAATCAGGTTCAAATGCTTGAATTGAAAAATGATATCCAGATTAAAGTTAAAAAAGAACTTGATCAACAACAAAAAGAATATCTGCTTCATCAGCAAATGAAAACGATTCAGCAAGAACTTGGTGGTGGACCAGCCGAACAGGAGCTTAAAGAACTCAAAGAAAAAGCTGACACAAAAAAGTGGTCTAAAGAAACTCAGAAACATTTTGATAAAGAGCTTAAAAAATTGGAGCATTTAAATCCTGCATCTGCAGAATTTTCTGTTCAGTTAAATTATTTACATACAATTCTGGACTTACCTTGGGGTGAATACACTAAAGACAACTTTAATTTAAAACGAGCCAAAAAGATATTAGATGAAGACCATTATGGACTGGATATTGTTAAAGAAAGGATTCTTGAGCATTTGGCAGTATTAAAACTAAAAGGAGATCTAAAATCGCCTATTTTGTGCCTTTATGGCCCTCCAGGTGTTGGTAAAACATCTTTAGGAAAAAGTATTGCAAGGGCTTTGGGACGTAAATATGTCAGAATGTCACTTGGTGGTGTTCATGATGAATCTGAAATACGAGGACATAGAAAAACTTATATAGGTGCTATGCCTGGTAGAATAATTCAAAACATTAAAAAAGCAAAATCATCAAATCCTGTTTATGTGTTAGATGAAATAGATAAAGTTGGTAATGATTTTCGTGGGGATCCTTCATCTGCACTTTTGGAAGTTCTTGATCCTGAGCAAAACACAGAGTTTCATGATAATTTTTTGGAGCTCGAATACGATCTTTCAAAAGTATTATTTATAGCTACTGCTAATACAATCTCTTCGATAAATGCTGCTTTGCGAGATCGTATGGAGATGATAGATGTAAGTGGATATATTGTTCAGGAAAAGTTACAAATTGCAAAGAGACATTTGATTCCTAAACAATTTGAAAATCATGGTATAACCGGCATTAAGGCTAAAATCACGGATAAAGCTATTGTAAAGATAATTGAATCTTATACAAGAGAATCGGGAGTTAGAGGTCTTGATAAGCAGCTTGCTAAATTATCCCGACAGATTGCAAAAAAAGTAGGTATGGACGAAAAAGTTCCTGCTGTAATAACAGAAAATGAAATTTCAGAATATCTGGGTATCGAGAAATTTTTGAAAGGCAAACATGTTGACGGAGAAACACCCGGAGTTGCTACAGGTCTTGCATGGACAGCGGTTGGAGGAGAAATATTATATATTGAGACTAGTTTATCAAAAGGGAAAGGACAGCTTACAATAACAGGGAATCTTGGTGATGTAATGAAAGAATCTGCAACAATAGCTTTGGAGTATATAAAGGCAAATGCAGAAACTCTTAATATCTCAAACGAAATATTTGAAAAGTGGAATATACACCTTCATGTTCCTGAAGGAGCAATACCTAAAGATGGACCGTCTGCAGGGATTACTATGGCAACAGCAATAGCTTCTTCATTTACTCAGCGAAAGCTTAAAAAGGGTATCGCAATGACAGGAGAAATTACTTTAAGGGGAAAGGTGCTGCCTGTTGGAGGTATTAAAGAAAAGATTTTGGCTGCAAAACGAGCAGGAATTAAGGAAATCATACTTTCAAACGAAAATAAAAAGGACATTTCTGAAATCAAAGATATATACATAAAAGGACTTAAATTTCATTATGTAGAAACAATAAAAGACGTATTTGAGTTTGCCTTAAATAAGCAAAAAGTTAAAGCTGCTAAGAAGTTGG
>CAYUWD010000129.1:0-10211 GCA_964448235.1 uncultured Bacteroidales bacterium
TATTATTAGTTTTTATAACCTAATTTTCTTAAAACATCATCACTTTTATCATATCTTGGATCTGTATATAACATATTAAGGCTATTTGCAGTATCAAAAATCACAGCATAACTTCCTTCAGTAGCAATTTCTTTGATTGCATTATAAATGTCGTCCTGTATTGGTTTAATTAGTTCTTCACGTTTTTTAAATAACATACCTTCTTTACCAAAGTATTTTTGCTGCAAAGCTCTCATTTCTTTTTCTTTGGTCAGTATTTCTTCTTCTCTTTTTAATCGCAGCTCTTCTGTTAATAGCACTCTCTCTGATTGATAATCAGTGTACATTTTATCAATTCCAGATTTCAGCTCATCAATTTCTGTTTTCCATTCTGTTGTTAAATCATCAAGCTGAATTTTGGCAGACTCATAAATTGGAATATTGTTTAATATATATTCCGTATCAACGTAAGCATATTTCTGTGCAAAAATTGCGACAGAAATGAGTGAAATCAGAGTAATAATTAATATTTTTTTCATAGTGTTTAAGTTTTAAATCATAATTTATTTTATACTTCTATACAAATAGTGTTCCATTTTTATTAAAACTGCTGCCCAATAACAAAAGCAAACTGCGATCCATTCTGGCCAGTAGTTCCAGGAATATCATCAAATCCATATCCCCAATCCACACCTAACATACCAATCATAGGCATGTATATTCTAACACCAACACCTGCAGCCCTTTTCATATCAAAAGGATTATAATTTTCTGATTTATGCCAAGCATTTCCTGCTTCGACAAAAGCAATAGCATATAATGTTGCCGTTGGATTTAAGGAAAGAGGATATCTTAATTCAACTGTAAACTTGTCATAAATATTTCCTCCATTAGCTGGAGTTAATGAGTTATTGGCATAACCTCTAAGCTTAATATTTTCGAGACCATATAAATTGTACCCGCTTAAGCCATCACCACCAAGTTGGAAGCCTTCAAAAGGCGAAGGACCAACCTCCTTTGAATACATTCCCAGCAATCCAAATTCAAATTTAGTCATTAGCACTAAAGCTCTTGAGCTACCATCCTGAGAACCACTTAAAGTAGTAAACCATTGCCCACTAAATTTATATTTATGATATTCAATCCATCTATATCTATCTTGAGGTGACATATCATCTGTATAAACTTTATTGTTAAACAAAGAATAAGGTGGTGTCAATTCGACCGATAATGAAAATGTTGAACCTGTAGTTGGAAAAATTGGATTTGGTCCAGCTGAATGTCTACCCAAAACCGTTTTTAAACTTAAATTATTTGAATATCCATCAGTATAAATAAAATTCGTATAATTTTCTAAATTGTAAAATTTATACCCAAACTCATTATAAAGAGTAAAATAATCATCTGGAACGCGTAATCTTTGTCCAAGTCCTAATGCAGCACCAGTAACTTTAAAGTAAGAAGATACAGTATCAGTAGCTGAAGGATATGACATTAAAGAGTGATAAACAGAAGTTGTTAAAGAATTTGGTTTTTTTCCTCCAAACCAAGGTTCCACAAACGAAAAGCTATAACTCTGATACCATAATCCACTTGCTTGTGCTCTAATCGACAAGCGCTGCCCATCGCCTGTTGGTAATGGTCTATATGCTCTTGGATTAAAAATGTTTTTTAACGAAAAATTATTAAAAGACAATCCTAATGTTCCCACTATCATTCCAGCACCCCAACCACCAGAAAGTTCTATTTGATCTGAAGGCTTTTCTTCTACAATATATTCCAGGTCAACTGTTCCATCTACAGGATTTGGTTGAAAATCTACATTTAATTTTTCTGGATCGAAATAACCTAATTGAGCAAATTCTCGAATCGTACGCTGAACTTCGCTACGTTTATAAAGAGCACCAGGACGAGTCCTAACTTCACGCATTACAACATGATCGTTTGTTCTGGTATTACCTGTAATAGTAACCCGATTAACTCTTGCTTGTTTACCTTCATACACCCTCATTTCAATATCAATTGAATCTCCTTCAACCAAAACCTCAACAGGAGAGACATTAGAGAACAAATATCCATTATCCTGATATACCGACATTACTCCCATAGGATCATATAATAACTTCTCTTCTAGAACAGTATTATTATAAACATCACCTTTTCGAATTCCTAAAACTTGAGATAAAAATTCAGAAGAATACTTAGTATTTCCAAGCCAAGTAATATTTCTAAAATAATATTTTTCCCCCTCTTCAATACCAATATGAATATCTATTGTATTATCATCATTAACAGAAATAGAATCATAAACTATTTTAGCATCTCTATATCCCAATTCATTATATTTATCAATGATATTGTTTTTATCTGTTTCAAATTCATCTGGAATTAACTTTGAGGGTTTAAAAATATTAAACCATTTCTTCCGTTTTGTTTCTTTCATTTTACGATGCAATTGAGCATCCGCAATTTCTTTATCTGAACGATAAAAGTTATAAAACTTTTTATCCTGTCCTAAATTATCATTTCCTGTGAAAACAATATCATTAATTTTAACTTTTTCATTTTTAGTAATATCAAAAGTTAATATAAGACTATTAGCAATAAGGGTATCTTCTTCTTGTTTAATATTAACCTCCACATTACGAAAACCTTTGTCAACAAAATAATCGACTATAGTTTTCTTTGATTTCATAATCACATTTTCCGTTACTTGTGTTCCTTTGACAAGTTTAATCAAATCTCTGATATCATCTGCTTCTGATTTTTTAATTCCTTTAAAAGAGAATCTGGACAATCTAGCTCTTTCTACTAAATAAATATCAATAAACGCTCTATTATCAATAACTTTCGTCAAAGAAATTTCAACATCCGAAAATAGCCCTTGTTCCCATAAAATTTCTATTGCATCAGTTATTTCTTCACCGGGAATAGTAATTGTATTTCCTATTTCAAGTCCTGTTAAATACAACAACACGTTTTGATCTAAATATTTTACTCCAGTAATCGTCACTCCTCCTATTTCATATTCTTTAGGTTCAGAATAATCAATAGATGTTAGTTTCGATTTTAAATTGTTTTGTGCAAAACTAACAAAACCGTATAGTGTAAAAATTACTATTAATAAAATTATTTTTTTCATTTAAATTCAGTTCTTTAATTGTTCGCTTGTTTTTCCAAATCTTCTCTCACGATTTTGATAATTTAAAATTGCTTTACAAAATTCTTCTTTTGAAAAATCAGGCCACAAAACATGTGTAAAATACAATTCCGAATAGGCAATTTGATATAACAAAAAATTGCTTATTCTTTCCTCTCCACTTGTTCGAATTAATAATTCAGGGTCAGGAATTCCATCTGTAGATAGATAACTTGCAAAATCATTATCATTAAAGTTATTACTATCAATTTTATTATCTTTAGCATCATTAATAATTCTTTTTGCTGCATTGACAATATCCCACCTTCCACTATAACTTAGAGCAATAATAAAATTCAATTTATCATTATCTTTAGTACTTTTAACAGCAAAATCAATTTTTTCTTTTACTTTTTCTGGTAATTTATTAGTTTCACCAATTACACTAACTTTAACGCCATTATTTTTAAGTTCATCCAATTCTTTATCAATAGATTTAACTAATAATTGCATTAATCCTTTAACTTCGACATTTGGCCTATTCCAATTTTCAGTAGAAAAGGCATAAACAGTAAGATATTTTATTCCTAATTCTACACAAATCTCTATAGCATTTCTAACAGATTTAGCCCCTGCCTGATGTCCGGAAAGTCTTATTTTATTCTTTGACTTTGCCCATCTACCATTACCATCCATAATAATAGCAACATGTTTAGGGATTCTGTCTTTATTTATATTTTCAATTATCTCCATATATTAATAATCATAATAAGCAGGACAGCCTAAACCACCAATTTTAAAAGTATATGATAATGAAACTAATGCAATCGAATACCAATCTTTATTATATCTAAATCCGAGTTGTTTATGTCTACTAACATCATCAATTGGGGTTCCATAATTTGGATCATAATCTCTCAAATCTTCACCCGATAAAGAATCCAAATAATCTGAAAAAGTTCTACGGAATGCCCATTCTATACTCAATACCAATTGAGGTTTAATATTCTTTTTAAATCCAAAACCTAAAGGAATTGCAAAATTCATAACATCTTGAGATGAATTAGCAACATAAAAAGCTATTCCTGTTTGAAGATATGGAGTATAGGAGTACTTTCTCATATCTCCAATTTCATAAGGTAAAAAATTAATTTCGAATTGTGCAGACAGCTCAATAAGAGTAGTTTCAAATCTTCTATCGCGTAATTGCTGAAATTGATTACTAAAATCCATATCATCTGCAATTAGACTTGTGTAAAAAGCTCCAAATTTTATATCATATCTTCCATTCAAATGATATTTTGCAAATCCACCAAAATTTGGGTTTACATTATAAAAATGTTTTGCAAGATTAATATCACCCATGTAATAAGATCCTCCAGCAGAGGCTCCAAATTCAATACCCTGTTGAGCAAGTCCTACTTTACTATTGGCACTCATCAATACTAAAAAAACAAACAATGCAGAAATACTCTGCATTATTTGTTTCAATTTATATAATTTATCTCTACTTCCCCACATATGCTATCAACGTAACCTATACATAAATATTGTAAGGTATATTAAAATTTTGGCATTCCCGGAGCACGTGGTCTGAGTTTATAAGTTGCTTTTATAGTTAAAAACATAAAAGCATCGTTATATTGATTTTGACCTCTTTGCTGACCCGGTCCAACACCTGACCAATCAGAAGCCGCAGTACCACTACTAAAATATGCAGCCATTGGATCAGTGAAAATAGAAGGATCTACATAAGTATTACTAACATCATCAACATAATCTGACATAGTAAATCTTACGCCATATTCAAATCCAATTCCAAAATTTCTATCAACAATATAATTTAAACCTATTCCAACAGGAACTGTTACACATATTCTCTTATATTTTTCTCTGGTCGGGATAATTCCTTGACCTTCTGTTCCAAGAGGTTGTAATGCATACCATTCACCATCAGTAAACTGAGCTTTAGGATTAAACCATGTTCCAGCAATACCTGTATAAATATAAACATTTGGCAAATTTCTCTTGCCTTTAATTCTTCTTAAATCATATCTATGACCATATCTTTCCTTAATGATAGAAAAATCAATCGTTGCTGCCACATCAACAAATGGAGCTCTAAAATGTAAGTTTCTACTATTACGGTGAATTTCTTCTGTTAAAGCATCATTTCCATATAGTCTACCAAACAAGACATTTCCTTTGACTGCCCACTGTTCAGCAATTTTATATCCATATCCTGCTTGTATGAGCCAACGAGAAGATGTAAAGTCAAAGTCTTTAACAAAGTGTGAACCAATTGTATTAGAACCACCAAGTTCTCCTAAAAAGTTTGTAGAACCAAGACCTAAGGACACTTCGTGTCTAATTTTTCTCCAATGAATATTATATTGTGCACTCACAAAAACGCTACATAACACAAATATTCCAACTAATACAACTATTTTTCTCATTTTCATAATAAATTTTATTCGCCCATATATCTAATAATCAGGCAATTAATTTCTTAAATCTGTCCCCCACATCAATTTACTTCTTAATGTGCTAAAATAAGTATTTTCAAACAAATTAACAAAATTAATGTTAAACTTTGCTTTTTTTATTGTAATTTCTTTTATTTTTTTCAAGCCATACGCTCTGTAATCAAGTGATGCCAGCACTTTATCTTCATTTGATTCTATTGAAATTTTTATTTCAGAGTTTGATGAAATAATTAATGGTCGTACTGTAAGATTATGATTTGCAATTGGCGTAATTAATATTGCATCTGCATGAGGTGCAACAATAGGTCCTCCACAACTAAGAGAGTAGGCTGTTGATCCAGTTGGAGTTGCAATAATCAACCCATCCGACCAATATGTATTAATATAGTTATCATCAGCATATACCTTTAGTTTAATCATATTTAATCTTGATTTTTTTTGTAAAGCAAATTCGTTTAAACAAAATGGATATTTTCCATAAAACTGATCATCAGAGTTTACTTCCAACAACATTCTTTGATCGATCGAATATTTTCCTGAAAAAATTTGTTTTACAGCCCAAATAAGATTATTTGTATTTACATAGGACAAAAAGCCTAAACGTCCTGTATTAAAGCCTAATATTGGAATATTTCTTTGACGTACAATTGTTGCTGACTCAAGAAAAGTTCCATCACCTCCAATGCTTAAAAAGAAATCAAATTCTACATTTTCTGGCAATTCTTTTTCAAAAACATCTTTTATTTCAGGATGATAAAAAACCTTAGTAATAATAAACTCATTAAATTTTTTATCTATATATAAATTAACCTCATTTTTCTTTAACTCTTCAAACAGTTGAATAAGCATCCCACTAAAATTATTTCCAAAATTTCTTCCGTAAACTGCGATATTCATAATTAGTAAATTTTGTAAATAGGTGTTTTAAACTCGACAAAGATACCAATTTTATTAAAACAACTATTGTAAGCAAGATGAAACTGTAGCAATCTATCATAATACGTTTCAAAAGTAAGCCCAGCTCCTACACTATATACAATTGTATTATTAAAATTATCGTCAATAATACTAGGTATTAATAATGTTTCTGAGTAAGCAATATCTACAAAAGTTTCGATGTACACATTTGAATAAAATTTTGAGAACTCCTTTGGTAAAACATTAGGCATGATATCAAATTTAATATTCATTGGTTTCCAACTGAAAGTATTTCTTAGTCCCAATAACATCTTAGCTGGAAAATAATAGTATTCATAACCACGTATAACAAATTTTTCAAAAAAATTAAAAACATCATCAAACAATAATGGTTTTGTTTGATCCCATATAAATTTTTTCATAAAAATCTCATTCCTTAAAACAAATTTACTATCAAAAAACTCACTATTATGTTGCACAAATCCTGAAATATTTATACTATTCGAAAAATCAGCATTTTGATATAATGAAGCAGCAAAACGAATATTAACATACGTCCCAGAAACCGGATAAGTCAGGTTATTCCTATTATCATATTTATATCCAATTTTAGGTTCTAAATAAGCTGGTTTTATTTTTGATTCGAGCAAGTTGTAAAACAAATCATTATTATAAAAAAATTGATGATACTTTAACCCAAACTCAAAAACACTACTTATTTTGGGTCTATATGAATACTCTATACCTAAATCAAAATGATTTTTTAGATATGAAGTATCATTTTGCCAAAATACCGGCATATTAGAATCTAAACCATACAAAATCTTTTGCTGTCTAAAAAAATCTACAAACACCCATATTCCATCAATCAAGCGTTTTCCAAATCCTGGTTTATGATAAGCTATTGAATAATGCTCTTTATAGCCCAAACGAGTTTTAAACCTTAAAACCTCATCTCTTCCTCGAAAATTATACCAATCAAAAGCGACACCATAATTTATTCTTGAAAAATCACGATAATAAATAAATGTACTTAGATTTCTTTCCGAATGTTCCAAAATTGGATATATCCAATAATACCAACGTTCTTGAAAACTAAAATTAAGAATCACTTCGGTTTCTTGAATTAATGTATCTACTTCTATAAAGTTAAATAACTGTGTCCTAGTCAAATTTGATTTTGATTTTTCTATTCCAACATTCAATTCTGACAAATAAATTGTATCTCCATCAGAAAATTCGATTTCTCGAAGAATTGTTTCTAATTTTGTTTTTTCATTACCAGAAACAACAATTCGAACAATCTTATAATGATCTTTCTGTGAAAATGACACAAATGAACACAAAATAAAATATGCACATAATATTATTATTGGAGCCCTCAAATATTCAAGTAATTTAAAAAAGAGTCTAATCTATCCCTATAAAAGACCTTAAGCATTTCCTCTGCTAAAAAGGAAGCTTTAACTTTATAATTATACCTTTCAAATGTTTGTAAAATAGACGCAATATCAGTAACATCAATTTTTATTGTCACATTTATCTGAGTAGAGTTATCAAAATCAGTGATATATGACATTACGATTTTTGCATTATTTGACTCAATAATTGATGCTATTTCCTGCATTGAATAGTCATGTATTATCATCTCTAAAACAATAATACTTCCTGCTTTTTCAATACTTGTCATTTTTGAAAATTCTGTTACCATCATTGCAAGAGATATGGCACCAAGGTAATTTTTATTTGAGTCTAAAACAGGTATTACTGTCAACTTCATCTTTGCACAAAGATCCATTACTTCAAAAATATGCTGATTCTCAAACACAAATGGCCTGACCAAAGAAAGATTATGATTACCGATAGGATCTTTACCACAATTATTATCATATATATCTGAATCTGATATTAATCCCAGAAATTCCTCATTATTTACTATTGGCAAATGAGAAACTCTATGCATCTCCATCCACTGTAAAGCTTTATCTCCGGTATCAGAGGTCTTTACAACAGGAATAGAGTCAGATATCAAATCTTTTGCTAACATATTATGACTTTAATTATTTTTTAATGCAAACTTAAGTAATATATTTCCTCTGTAAAAGATTTATTAGTGTTTTTTGAAATATACACAAATAAATCTCACAGCAGGGAACTTACAATAAGTTTTTCATTAAGTGAATTGTATTAATTAAAAACTTTATGTAAGTTTGTATTGGTAAAAATATAAAAAAAATGACAAAGCTTAGTGTCAACATTAATAAAATAGCAACAATCCGTAATGCACGTGGTGGCAATATGCCGGACGTTAGATTAGCTGCAATAAATTGTGAAAAATTCGGAGCAGAAGGAATTACTGTTCATCCAAGACCTGACGAAAGACATATTACATATCAGGATGTTTATGACATCAGACCGATAATTACAACCGAATTCAATATTGAAGGTTATCCTTCCAAAAATTTTATTGATTTAGTGTGTAAAGTAAAGCCACATCAGGTTACATTAGTTCCCGACCCACCGGATGCTATTACATCTAATGCAGGTTGGGATACAACAAAACATAAAGATTTTCTCATTGAGGTTATTTCTGAATTTAAAGAAAAGGGGATTCGCACTTCAATATTTGTTGATACAGATTTAAAAAACATTGACGGTGCAGCAAAAATCAATACAGACAGAATAGAACTTTATACAGAACCTTATGCATCGGGGTTTAGCATAAACAAAGAAAAAGCAGTTGCCGATTTTACAACAGCTGCACAACACGCTATTAAACTTGGGTTACAAATCAATGCCGGTCACGATCTAAGCCTTGAGAATCTAAAATATTTTGTAAAGAATGTACCGGGAATTTCAGAGGTATCAATTGGTCATGCTCTGATTTCGGATGCTTTGTATTTTGGTTTGGACAATACTATTAAGTTGTATTTGAGAGAGTTGAAATAAATGTATATCGCAAGAAACCACATTATTAAATCGCAGTATATTTTATTTAAAATATAACACTCAAACCGTATTTAAAAAACATTGATTCGGTATTATAGTACTTTTCGAATGTGTATTCGGAAAACAATCCTACATGTCTGAAAGGATAAAATGTAATCCCTCCACCACCTCCATAATAAAAATTATGTGTTCGATGAGCTTCGATGTCAGTAAGAATTCCTTCATTTTCCAAAGTATATGGCGGATGAAAATAAGTTATTCCTCCTGCTTTAGAAATTAAGTATACATCAAATCTGAAATCATCTGAATCCACCCAAAATGGCAGTATATGGAAATTACAATTTGCATAATATTGAAGCCTTTTGCGAATGCCCAAAGATGATGATGAAAAAGCCGCATTAACACCTAGCTCAAAATGCTTATGTAAGCCATAATTTACTCCCAGGTGATAAAATGGATCATCAGACATCATGAACTCATTATCGCCTTGCATTATTTTGCAGCTAAGTTTTATGTTCCATCGGTTTTTTATGTAAGAATCTTGCCCTGATAGTTGCATAGCAAATAATACAATAATCATAGTTATAATGATTTTAGTTTTCATAATTCAACCAATTTTTTAATGATAGATTTTTAAATTTGTTTTTCACATCTTCTTTTCCAAAAAACACTTTGTACGATACGCCAGGTATGATTGGGAAAATACTCATTTGATACATGTCAAAATGAATAAAAGTATT
>CAYUWD010000130.1:0-10149 GCA_964448235.1 uncultured Bacteroidales bacterium
TTCTTTGAAGATGAAATGGAAGAAATATATCATCAAAAGTACTCAGATTGTGAGGAAAATAAATTTGAGTAAACTATAGAGTTTGTATTTATTTCCTATTTATTATTTCTACTATTAAAAATAGTGAAATTTATTAATTTATCATAGGATTCTGATGGATTGCGATGATAAACTAGTAAAAGATAATCATTTTCTGTTTCCTGATATGAGCCTTCAAAATAACTAAGATCTGGCTTTGTTTCAATATCATCATAAACTAAAATATATTTGTAGTTGTAATAAGCTTGTTTTAAAAAAAGTAGATTTTCATAAGCATGGGTTTCCAAATTATACTTCATCTTATATTTATCAGAAATTTCATAACCAGTAAGTTCACCAAAAATATAAATATCCGCATCAGGAATAGGGTTATAATCTAGGGCAAAGCTAACAATTGCATATTCAGCTTCAACTTCTGGAAAATCATTGTTAGCAAATCGTTTTGTACTTACTACGTAATGACCGTTTATATCATCATAAGAACTGTATGAAGAAAAGAATTTTGGTTTGTCTTGGAAAAGTTTTATATAATAGTATGGATTTTTAAATTCAATATCTTGTACAAACTCTGAAAGTATTTCTAAATTATTAAAACTGAAATATCTATATTCATTTGCAGCATCAAATCTTGTTTTATTATCCCATTCATAAACTAGTGATTCATTATCAAGAAAGTTTGGCGATATATCTTTAATCGAATTTATCCACTGATAATTTTGTAAAATTACAATCTTGATATCATCATGAGGATTTCCTACATAGTAGTTTTTAATATCAAGTTTAAAATCGAGCTTCTGATATTTTTTTCGGTAATCACTTTCAATTGCTAGATTTATTCTGCCTGTTGCATCAATTTCATTTTCATAAACCATAAATCGTTTTGTACATATTATATCAACTTGTTCTTCTTTTGTGTAAACAATTAGTAAGTAATTACCAGATATTATAGGTTTTACATCACGATTTGGTAATTTAAGAGAAAAGTGAGTATATGGAACAAATGTGCTATGAGATTCTTCATAATCTCTTATATCATTCTCATCAAATCCTTCGGCATATTCGAAGAACAATAAATCTGATGGTTTCCAGTCATATGTACAATGAATTATTGTATAATAGAAATCAATAGGTTCAGAATCTAATTGATCAAAACTAAATATTAAAGGATTATCTGAGTAAAGATTTATTACAGGGTAGCTTTCCTCCCATCCTGTTTGATGAATTCTTACAGAATTAATGTTTTTTGAGTATACTTTATCTATACATTGTAATGTATCTATATTAATTGCAAATATTGTGTTTATAAAAAGACCTAAACTTATAAGCAATAATAATATTTGTTTTGTATTTGGCATAAGTATTGTTATTTTGTAATTATTTTAGCAAATAAAACATATTATTTAACTTTATGAAAAATTATTTATGAAAAAATATACTGCATTCATTATATTATTATTAATGACTTTTGTAACATTAGCTCAGACTTATAATTCAAAAGCTATTATAATTACTAACAAGCATAATGCCAATTATCAAAAGGTAATTGGTACAAAAATACAAATAATTCCCCCACAAGGATTTGTAAAAAGTAAAGGTTATAATGGTTTTATGCATCAGTTAGCTGGCAGTAGTATTGTAATTACTGAAATTGCAGGAGATGTACATAGAAATTTTGTGGGATTTGATGATAAACAATTGTTTAAAACCGGAGTAATTGTTGACAAAACTTCATATTATGAAATAAATGGCTTTGATGCACTACTGATTGAAGGAAAACAATCAGCATATGGTAAGGTATATAAGAGAATAATGCTTGTTACAGGTGATTTATATAGGACATATTTGCTAAGTGCATCAGTGCTTTCAACAAGCTCTGTAAAACATTTAAATGAAGTAAAAGAGTCATTATTAAGTATTATTTATAATCCTGATCAAAAATCAGATATACTTGATAGATTTGATTTTTCTGTTGATGTATCCGGAACCAAACTGAAAAAGGCAAACCTTATGTTAAGTTCGATGACTTATACTGATGATGGTTTTGTGCCCTCAAAAACTGAAGAAATGACATCTTTTCTTGTTCGTAAGCAAACTTCTGTAAATCCAATATCCAAAGATGAACGAAAAATTTTAGCAATAAAGCTGTTTGATCTTTATCCACTAGAATGGGTAGAAGATATGAGTCGTGAACCGAAACCAATAAAAATTGCCAATTTGGATGGATATGAAATATCTTGTATGGGTGTAAATAAGGAAATGTATAAAATGGAATTGATTTATCAGGTTGTTTTGTTCTACAATCAAGATTATTATGTTATTTCAGGAATTACTTATGGTAATTTTGAAAATAATTTAAAGATGTTTAAACAAGTTGCTCAGACCTTTGAACCAAATAAATAATAACTCCTAAATTGAGAATGAGAGCAAGAATAAAACACCAACAACACAAAGACTTAAAACTAAACTAAGAAATAAAGTACGGTATTTTGCTTTTTTATCCATAATTTTATTTAAATAACTAATACAAAATTAGTATAAAAATGATGAAATCCCAATTGTTCAAATTATTATAAAATGATATTTTTTAGTTATTTGAAATCAACAATTATATTAACTCCCATAAATTTTTGATGTACAATAGAATATACAATATTTTTTATAAAAAATAGAATAATTAATATTATACCAACTTGATTTAAAAATATAGGGTTTCTAGTTTATGGGAAAATAAATTTATATACATGTTAATGTAATATTATTCTGGAACTGTATTATATATTTATTTTTTACACAAGGTATTGTCCAGTCATTTCTTTTGGTTTCTGAATTCCAATTATTTTTAATAAAGTTGGTGCTACATCAGCAAGAATTCCATTTTTAATATTGTTATATTTACTATTGATTAAAATACATGGTACAGGATTTAATGAGTGTGCTGTGTTTGGGCTTCCATCGGTATTTAAAGCATAGTCAGCATTTCCATGATCTGCTATTATCATAATTGTATAATCATTATTTTTTGCAGCTTCTACAACCTCACCAACACATTTGTCTACAGTCTCAACAGCTTTTTGAATTGCTGAGTATATTCCAGTATGTCCAACCATATCACCATTTGCAAAATTTACTACAATTAAGTCTTGAGTAGCTATGTTTATTTCTTCTATTAAAGCATTTTTGACTTCTGGAGCACTCATTTCTGGTTGCAAATCATATGTTGCTACTTTGGGAGAAGAAATCAGTATGCGTTTTTCATTATTAAATGTATTTTCTCTACCTCCACTAAAGAAAAAAGTAACATGTGCATATTTCTCAGTTTCTGCTATTCGTAATTGATTTAATCCTTTTTTTGCAACAATTTCTCCTATAGTATTTTGTAGATTTTCTTTGTCATATACAATATTTATATTTTTAAAAGATTCATCATATCGTGTCATTGTATAATATTGTAATGGAATTGTTTGCATGTTTTGTTCAGGAAAATCCGATTGTGTTAATGCTGTTGTAATTTGCCTTAATCTGTCTGTTCTAAAGTTAAAACAAATTACTACATCATCTTTTTGAATTTTACTTATAGGATTATTATTTTTATCAACCATTACAATAGGTTTGATAAATTCATCTGTAATATTTTTATCATATGACATTTTAATACTCTTTAAAATATCATGACTTTTCTCGCCAATTCCATTAACCATAAGATCATAACCGATTTTTATCCTTTCCCAACGTTTATCACGATCCATTGTATAATAACGACCTATTAAGCTTGCAAGTTTGACATTAGAATTTTTAAGTGTTTCGACTATTTTTTTTAAGTATCCAAATCCACTCTGAGGATCTGTATCGCGACCATCTGTTAATGCATGAATATAAGTTCTTTTATGTCCCATGCTATCAGATAGTTTTGTGAGAGCAATTAGATGTTCATCTGTTGAATGGACACCACCATTTGATACTAAACCTATTAAATGAACTTTTTTATTATTTGTAATAGCATAATTGAAAGCTTGTATTAAAATAGGATTATTATAAAAATTTCCGTTTTCAATTTCTTTGTTGATTCTTACAAGATCTTGATATACAACTCGTCCGGCTCCAATATTTAGATGTCCAACTTCAGAATTTCCCATCTGTCCGTCAGGAAGTCCAACATTTTTACCACATGTTAATAATTCTGAATTAGGATATTCTTTAAGATATTTATGATAATTTGAAGTATTTGCATTGCTTATAATATCTGATTTGCTGCCATCTCCCTTACCCCAACCATCTAGGATCATTAATATTACTTTATTATGTGTTGTCATATATATGTATTTTATTGTTTAACAATTAGCATCAACATAAGTTTATAAATTATCAAAAAACAAAAGTAATAAATATATAATCTAAGTTAACTATATTTGAAATATAGATTGTTAAATAAGCTTATATTTCTATTTTTCAATTTAGATTTATTTTGTTAAAATATTTGCTTGATCAATAAACTCTCCTATTGCATATCTTGGCAAACCTTTTTCATATCCTAATCTATAAAAACCAATGCCATTACTTATTTGGTTATTTTCGGATTCTTGTATTTTTATAGCTTGTTTTATTATTTCAAATTGATTAATGTGTTTATTTAGGTTTTCAATTGTAATGCCTTTTTTTAATGCTCCTTTTGGACCATATGGTACAATAATAATTTTATTTGTATTTATTTTTTGAGGAGAAAACTTATTTTTCAAAAAACTTAGATCATCGGTGTTAATGGTATTCCAATTTACTTTATTAGTCCTTCCAAATCTCAATGGTAAATCAGGACGAAAATATTTAAACTCTTTATCACTTAATGGTAAGACTTCAATAAATTTCGATTTTTGACTAAATAAAGTTCTAGCCATACGAAAGAAAATAGATTTTCCTTTAAAATTTCCTGAAAAAATCCATTTATTATTATCCCATAAACAATCGTAAAACACTTCGTATTCATCATATCCAATGATTCTAAATAATCTTTTATCAAATTCTGTTTGGTAAATACCTCCTAAATTAAGTTTGGGATATATCATAATTGATTTTATTAAATATTTATCTCAAATTTAATCATTTGATTGATTGTTTATAAGTAAATTAAGAAATATTTTTTTAATACGATCTTTTTAAATTTAAAGTGTCGATTTTACTTTGTTATTTTACTCAAAGTGGAATTGCTCATAGAAGAGATTTTATTATTTTTGCAAATCATTTAAAATTAAAAGCAATGAACATTTCATACAATTGGATAAAAGATTATATTTCAATAAGTGAGAATATCGATAGTTTATCAAAAGTATTAACTCAAATTGGACTGGAAGTTGGAGCAATTACAGAATTTGATAGTATAAAAGGTGGATTAGAAGGTTTTGTTATTGGAGAAGTAGTAACTTGTGAAAAACATCCAAATGCTGATAAATTGAATATTACTACTGTTGATATAGGTAAGGATGAAAATTTAAATATTGTATGTGGAGCACCAAATGTTGCTGTTGGACAAAAAGTGGTTGTTGCAACTGTAGGGACAACCCTTTATACATCAGAAGGATCCTTTCAAATAAAGAAAGCTAAAATTAGAGGAGAAGTTTCGCAAGGTATGATTTGTGCCGAAGATGAAATGGGTATTGGAACGTCTCATGATGGAATAATGGTTTTGCCAATAGATACTAAAGTTGGTCTTCCTGCTCGAGAATATTTCAAAATTGAAAAAGACACAGTTTTTGAAATTGACCTTACTCCTAACAGAGTTGATGCTGCAAGTCATATCGGAGTTACAAGAGATTTAGCCGCATATTATAAAAAAGAATATAAATTACCGCTTGTTGAAATAAATGCAGCAAATAAAGGATTTGATGTTGAAATACAAGTCGAAAATACTGATGCTTGTCCAAGATATATGGGTATTTGCATGGAAGATATAAAGGTTTGTGAATCTCCAGATTGGTTACAAAATAGACTTAAAGCAATTGGATTAAATCCAATTAACAATATAGTCGATATTACAAATTATGTTTTACATGAAACAGGACATCCTTTACATGCTTTTGATGGAGATAAAATAATTGGTAATAAGGTAATTGTAAAAACTTTAGAAAAAGATACAAAATTTGTAACTCTGGATGAAATTGAGAGAGAGTTAAGTGAAGAGGATTTAATGATATGCAATAATGAGTTACCTATGTGTATTGGTGGTGTTTTTGGTGGTATTGATTCTGGAATTTCAGAAAAGACAACAAAGCTGTTTATAGAAAGTGCTTATTTTAATCCCACATGGATTCGTAAAACAGCAAAAAGACATACTTTATCTACAGATGCTTCTTTTCGTTTTGAGAGAGGTGTTGACATAAATATGGCACCTTATGCCTTAAAAAGAGCTGTAAAAATGATAGAAGAATTAGGGTATGGTAAAGTTAGTTCTGAAATTAAAGATATTTATCCAAATAAAATCCTTCCCAATATTGTTTGTTTTAATTATGAAAATTGTCAAAGACTAATTGGAAAAGATATTGGTAAAGAAAACATAAAGGATATATTAAAAGCTTTAGAAATTAAAATTATTGAAGAAAATGATGAAAATTTAAAGCTTGAAATCCCTACCTATAGAGTTGATGTATACAGAGAAGCTGACGTTATTGAAGATATCTTGAGAATATTTGGATACAATAATATAGAGATTCCTGAGAAAATATCTTTGTCAATAAACAGAACACAAAAACCAGATAACGAGCAAATTACTAATATGGTAAGCGATATGTTTGTTTCACAAGGGTTTAATGAAATTATTTGTAATTCACTAATTAAGTGAAGATAAGTTAAGAAAATCAAATTACCTGTAAAGCTTCATAATCCATTAAGTAAAGATTTAAGTATTATGCGCCCAAATATGATTTTTGGCGGATTAGAAAGCATAGAATATAATACAAATCGAAAAAATAACGATTTGAAATTTTTTGAGTTCGGACGAGTATATTCTGCAAATAGTAAGATTGATATTTCAAATATTGATAGATATAACGAAAACAAAATGTTAGCAATTTGGATATGTGGTAAGAAAAATCAACTTAATTGGAATCTGAAAGCCAATAATACAGATTTTTTCTACATTAAAGCACATATCAATAATGTTTTTAAACGTCTTGGAATAGATTTAAATAAAATTGATTTTGTAATCGAATCAGATGAAGTTTTTAGTATTAGTCAGCAATATATGTTTAACAATAAAGTGCTTTTAAAAAGCGGGATAGTATCAAAATCTATAATATCAAAATTTGATATTTCTCAGGAAGTATTTTATGCAGAAATTAATTGGGATTTATTATTAGAATTATTAAATACTAAAAAAATTAAATATGAACCTGTATCAAAATTTCCTGCTGTTAAACGAGATCTTGCGTTATTAATAGATAAAAATATTACCTACAAGCAACTTTATAATATTGCAAATAAAATAATTGGTAAAAATCTGACTAAAGTAAACTTATTTGATGTTTATGACGGTAAAAATATTGAACAAGGGAAAGTATCTTATGCATTATCTTATGTCCTTGAAGACAAAAGTAAAACTATGACAGATAAGCAAATTGATAAAATTATGAAGAAGCTTATTTTTGAATATGAGAAAATTGGAGCTAAAGTAAGATAAATTTAGTACCAACCTTGATAATATTGATTATGACGTGATTCAAATCCTAAATTAGAAGTATATATCCCTCGAGACAACGAATCTAAAGTTCTACCTCCAAGAGGTTTAATAACAGTTGTATTATATCTTGATGCAAACAATCCATAACCGCCCAATAAATTAGTAAAACTCGGTTTTTCCTGAACAATTCCTGTAGATGGAGATGTGACATCCATATAAGTAGAATAGTTTTCATCAGCAGCGACTAATATAAACTCTATACTATTTGGCATTTTTACTAAACGTATAATAGAATCTCCGGCAGGTGTTATATTTGCAATAAGTAAATTGTAGAATGCAGATATTGAAAATTGTCCGTTAACATCAGTTTCTGTATTAGTTAATCTATATTCTTTTGCCTGTGGCCAAGGAATTGTAAAAACCTGATCAACAGTATCACCATCAATTATTTCAATATAATTAAAATTAATTGTCATTTGAAATATTTTACCATTTACTCCATTATTATATCTATATGGAAAATCTCCTGTATAGTTAAACATTTCAATAAAAGGAAGATTTGTATTTGGAATTTTTATTCTTACTCCATCTATGAGCATAGTTTCTCCTGTAACAAAATGTTGACCATTATTTATATCTACTTCTATATAGTATTTAGCTTCTTCATTTAATACAGGATTTCCTACGTAAATAATGTTTTTATCATTTGCAAAATAACCATCAGGCTTAACTATTGTATCAACAGCATCAAAAGTCCAAGCACGAGTAACACTATTATTTAATTTCTCTATTAATCTTACATTAACATTTTCATAAAATAATGAATCGCTTACTTGAGCCATTTGAGATGCAGGTAAAGGTCCTAAAAATGTTTTATTTACTTTTACATACTGATATTCAGAAGAATGATCTAACACACAATATACTATCGGAATATCTTTCCATTCACCATTAACATCGACCTCAGTGCTGCATGATGATAAAGTTAAAAATGAAATAATAAACAGGAAAATTAAATTAATATAATTCATCTTATTATCTTTGCATATTTAAACGTCAAAAATAGTAAAATATTTTTATAAAAATAAAATAAAATGTCTGTTCATAATAATGTAAAAAAAGTAACTACACATGTACTTCAAGAAATGAAACGCAATAATAAAAAAATTGCAATGTTAACTGCATATGATTACAGCATGGCAAAGATTCTTGATAGTACAGGTATTGATATTATTTTGGTTGGGGATTCTGCATCAAATGTTATGGCCGGATTTGATAGTACTTTGCCAATTACATTGGAAAACATGATTTATCATGCCGCAAGTGTTGTTAGAGCTGTGCAAAGATCACTTGTAGTTGTTGATTTACCTTTTGGAACTTATCAAAGTAACTCAAGTTTGGCTTTATCATCAGCAATTAAAATTATGAAAAAAACTGGTGCTGGAGCAATTAAAGTTGAAGGTGGTGAAGAAATTCAAGATTCTATCACACGTATTCTAACAGCAGGGATCCCAGTAATGGGGCATTTAGGCTTAACACCACAAAGCATTCATAAATTTGGTACTTATGTAGTACGTGCAAGAGAAGAAGAAGAAGCTGCAAAGCTAATTTCGGATGCACACCTGCTTGAAGAGCTTGGTTGTTTTGCAATTGTATTAGAAAAGGTTCCAGCTAGTCTTGCAACTCAAGTTGCTAAAGAAGTTAAAATTCCAATTATTGGAATTGGTGCTGGTAATGTAGATGGACAAGTACTTGTTCTACACGACATGCTTGGCATTACTCAAGAATTTTCCCCACGTTTTTTACGTAGATATGCGAATCTTGATAAAGTTATTAGTAATTCTGTTATGAATTATATCGAAGATGTTAAAACTGGTAACTTTCCAAATGAGGAAGAACAGTACTAATAAAAAAATGATAAGAGACTCTGATATAATATATGAAGATAATCATCTTATCGCTGTTAATAAAAAAGCTGGTCAAATAGTTCAAGGTGATAAAACTGGAGACACACCTTTATCTGAATTGGTAAAAGATTATATTAAAAACAAGTACAATAAATCAGGAAATGTTTTTCTTGGAATTCCTCATAGGTTAGACAGACCTGTTAGTGGAGTTGTTATATTTGCTAAAACCAGTAAAGCTCTTACGAGAATGAATGAGATTTTTAAAAATAAAAAAGCTAAAAAATATTATAGAGCAATTGTTTCTGTTCCTCCTCCAAAAGATAAAGATACTCTAGAAGGATATATTTATCGTAATACAAAAAAGAATAAATCTTTTGTTAAGCCAAATCATGAAATAGACACAAAATTTGCAAGTTTATCTTATACCCTTTTACAAAAATCAAAAAAGTATTTTTTGTTAGAAATAGAATTGCATACAGGAAGACATCATCAAATTCGTTGTCAATTAGCTGATATAGGTTGTCAGATTCGAGGAGATAT
>CAYUWD010000131.1:0-9871 GCA_964448235.1 uncultured Bacteroidales bacterium
GTGTTGCTTCAAGTAGTAATTTCTCTTGGAATGGATCTCCAACCTGAATTGAAGGGATATCATCAGCGGACTCTTCTGTTAAATCAGCAGAAGCAAATGTTGCACCATGTATACCGTCTTTACCGGTAGATGAACCGACAATATAAACCGGGTTTCCTTCACCATAAGCAATTGCAGATATCATTTTACCTTTTTCCATAATACCTACGGACATTGCATTTACTAAAGGATTTGTATTATATGATTCGTCAAAGAAAACTTCTCCACCTAATACAGGAACACCAAATGAGTTTCCATAATCACCAATACCTTTAACTACTCCTCTTAATAACCATTTTGTTCTGTCATTTTCCGGATTCCCAAAACGTAGTGAATTTAGTTGAGCTATAGGTCTGGCACCCATTGTAAAAATATCACGATTAATTCCACCAACACCTGTTGCAGCTCCTTGATAAGGCTCTACTGCTGAAGGGTGATTGTGTGATTCTATTTTAAATGCACATGCAAGATTATTCCCAATATCAACTAATCCGGCATTTTCCTCACCTGCACCTGTTAGCAAACATCCACCTTCGCGAGGTAGTGTTTTTAACCACTTTATTGAATTTTTATATGAAGCGTGCTCACTCCACATAACAGAATAAATACTTAATTCGGTAAAATTAGGAGTGCGTCCAAGATATTCTTCAATCATTTTAAACTCTTCAGCGTTGATTCCCAGCTCTTTTGCAATATCAAGATTAACTTTTGCTTCTGACATAGTGTTTAAGTTTTTTTACGGAAACAAACCTAATCATTTTTAGTAAAAAATCCATCATAAGATTTAAATAATTACTAAAAACTTATAGACATTATTTGAATATTCAAAATACTGGTAATCATCTTTTTTTATGATTATCAGAACTTGAAAATATTTGAGAATGTTTAATTCTGTAGATAAAGAAATCCAAATACTTTAGTTTGTTGCAATTTAGTGTGAATAGAAGATTAGCTTCTGGATTTGGGGAGCAGAATTTATAAGTATATTCTTGATTGTTTATTTCAATTCCCTCAAATACAGCTTAATAGTATTGTCCAATCCAAAATACAAAGCATCTGATATTAATGCATGTCCAATTGAAACTTCTGATATGCCTGGAACATTTTTGCATATTGTATTTTGTCTCATAGATTTTTGAATTTTAGAATTCGTATCAATCCAAATCACACATATTGTAATAGTGTTTATAAAAAACTCTTTGTTTTTTTATAAGTATAAAATATGTGTACGAAAGTATGAAAATAAAACTTGTTTAATTTAATACAATTTGTTGATAATTAAGCGCTCAAGGTAGTTTTTTTTTTGAAAAAAATGCACTTTGTATAAGCTCGCATGTGATTTATGAATACATATGATTGTTATTAGATAAATATAAGTAAATTTGTGTTATACATTGTTAGATAAATTGAAATCAAGAAAGGAGGTGCAAGGCAAGATAAAGAATAATAAAGAGTATGTTGTAGCATGAATTTTTTATGTCGTAACAAAAGAGTAATTAAAAATTAGTGATTAAAAAAAGACAACACAGCCTCCTCGAAAAGAACTGTGTTGCCCATAATGTTAAGCCGAAGTTAAGCATTAGGAGTTTAGTAAAAACGAACTAATGCTTTAGTTAGGGTTAACCCTCGATTACAAATACTAAATGTTTGTATGACTTAGCTTAATATCCTTATGCGTAATCGGGGTTAAACCGAAGTTTATACTTCGCAAATTTAATTAAAATGAGAACTAAAAATTTAAAAAAAGGTAAAAATTCGACAATTAGTAGTTTATTTGCAGGAATAGTGGTAATTATGGCTATGTTTTTATCTGTAGCTTGTGAAAAAGATGAAACCACTGTTGTTGACCAGCAGCAAACGGTGCGCAAACCTCAACCAATTTCGGATATGGAAGTAATGCGATATTTACCAGTAGTTGTGGATGGAAGATTGGTGTTTAAGGATAGAGAGGTTTTTGATAAATATATATCTTGGGTAAGTAATAATCAAAGTAGTCCTCAAAAAATAATAGATATAAACCACAGACTTGGCTTTATATCTATGAAAGAAATACATAATATTGGAGATGAGATGTTGAATTTTGATAAAAATTTATCTGAAACCAAGATTATATCATTATATGAAAAGTACGAACAATACACTAAGGACTACCCTCAAGTCTACTTTCTTTTGGAGCAAGATGGTGCAAATATTTATGAGCTACAAACATCAAATGTGCTGTCATTTATTGCTAATAAATATGGCATTTATCAGATAGGGAACTCTATTTATAGAACTTCTTATAACAAATCTTACGAAATATTGGATGGAGATGTAAGTAAAATTCCTTTAATTATAAATGACTGTGGAGAGTTAACAACAAAAGATGGGATATGTGTACACTCATATAGCCAAGCCAAAGATGTTACATTTAGTGAGTATTTATATTTTGATATAGATGAACTTCCAAAACGCCGCATGTATGTTAGATTTAATGCGACTGAATCTGCAGGAGATTGGTATTATGACATTCGAATAACAGGTCAGCGGAAATTTATTGCTTGGATCACTGCAACTTACCATTATTCTGAAGGTAGAATTACAAGAAGTAGCGCATACTGGAAAGTGGGAACGACATATTATGATGGCTATGATACTGAAATATCTGGTTGGGTTTTTTCTGGTGCTAGGGACAACACACATACAATTATTATTGCACCAGACGAAATCACATATTCCCAAAGCTATATGTATTTTACACTAATTGGAGAAGAAGACGGCTATACAAATACAAAAAACTATGCAAATATTTTTTCTACTTTCGGGTGGGGCTAAAGTCAACTAAAAATGATATATATGAAAAATAGAGATTTCTCAATTTATAAACGAATAAGTATTTCAACAATAAGTTTATCTTTTATAATCTTGTCATGTACTAAAACAATTAATGTTGATCTGCCAAATCACATTCCATTGCCAATAATAAACTCTTTCTTTTGCCCATGTAATGCAATCAAGGTGCAATTAACTGAATCTTCATCACCCTATATCTCAATGCCAAGGCAAATCAAAAATGCGACATTGTTGCTCTATGAGAATGGCTTACTTGTTGACTCTTTGATTCAAGACACAAGTGGCTTATATGTCTCTAGTGTATTTCCACAAGAAGATTTTGAATATACGCTAATTTCTACCATTGAAGGATATGACCAATGTTCTACATTTAATAAAATTCCCAAAAAACCAGTACTAACGTCTGTTACTTTTCAAGATTCTGTTCTTATTGATGATGATGGTTTTTATCTTTCAAAAGCTGAAATTATAATTGATGATGTCGGCGATGGTAAAAATTTTTATGAAATAAGCTTAAGTGCAAGATATTTTAAGGACTGGGGAATAGGCGGAATAGAAGAATGTATAGAAGGACTAATCTTTAGTCAAAGCAAAAATACAGATCCTGTATTACTAGAATCAGGACTATTGCCATATGAATACTCTTGTTTACTGTTTTCAAATAATCTGTTCACAGGAGAAAGATACGCTCTACAAGTCTATTATTTGGATTGGTATCCAGATTATAACGAATATGATCTTATCATTAATGTAAGATCTGTTTCGGAAGATTATTATAACTATCAGAAAAAAATAAAATTATACAATTATTCATCTGGAACTATATTTAGTAGTGGCGATACAGAAATAGGCGATCCTGTTAGCCTGTTTTCTAATGTGGAAAATGGCTATGGAATATTTGCTGCTTACTCTTTTATTTCTGATACCATCCCAAAATATTGAGAAATGAAAAAGTGCCTACTAATAATATTTTTGCTGGGCTTATGGCTAAACTTATTTTCACAGGAAATAACAGTAAGTGGTTATGTTGTTTGTAGCGGAACTAGGGAACGAATTCCGGGAGCTAATGTTTACGAGTTTAATTCAAAAACAGGAACGACAACCAATGAATATGGTTTCTACAACTTAACAATACCTGAAAAAGATTCTGCAATTATTGTAATATCACATGTAGCATATTCAGAAGTAAAGTATGTTATTCCTTCAAGTAAGAATTTGCATTTGGATATTGTTATGGAATCTGGATATTTATTAAAGGAAGTAACAGTAAAGGATTCATCATTTATTCCTATTGAAAAACGATTGGAAATCAGTTCTGTTTATCTGCCAATAAAGCAATTGGAAAAGATCCCTTCAATTATTGGCGAGCCAGATATACTGAGATCAATGCAACTTACTCCAGGCGTACAGACAGGTGGAGAAGGCTCTGTAGGGATTTTTGTGAGAGGGGGCAGTCCTGAACAAAATTTGTTTTTGATTGATGATGTCCCGCTATATTATGTAAATCATCTTGGTGGTTTTATGTCTGTGTTTAATTCAAACGTAATAAGAAGTATTAAATTTTATAAAGGTGGATTTCCGGCAAATTATGGAAACAGAATTTCATCTGTTATGGATGTTAAAATGAAAGATGGAAATATGCAAAAACTTAAAGGGAATTTGTCCGTTGGATTAATGAGCTCGAATATTACTTTGGAAGGACCATTAAAAGTTGATACAACATCTTATGTTTTTTCAGCCAGACGTTTTATGTACGATATAATTATGTTACCATTATCATATGTTATTTTAGATGATCAATCGGCAGCATATACTTTTTACGATTTAAACTTTAGAATTACTCATAAAATAAATAAAAACAATAGTGTAATAATGAATTCTTATCTGGGGAACGATCGCTTTATTGCAAATTCTTTTTTTGGTTTCTCAAAAAGTAAAACACGTATTGTTTCTCAATGGGGTAATAATTTGGCATCTTTTGTCTGGAAACATAATTATGGAAACAACTTAAACAGTAGTATTAGTTTAAGCTATTCAAAATACAGAACTTCTATTAAAACCAAAAACATATTAAAAGACAACTCTCAAAATTTTGAAAGTGAATTGAATAGCTTTTCAGGGATATCTGATATTATTTCAAAAATTGATTTTGACTATAATATTTGTAAAAATCTAAAAATCCAATTTGGAATATCCGGAACTTATACTAGCTTTTTACCTGGAAGCTATAGTTATAAATCTTCAATAAATGATTTAAATGTAATCGATACGTTCAGTAACCAAATAGGAATAAATGCTTTCAATAATTCTGCTTATTTGTCTGGGGAATTTTATTTAGGCAAGTATTTATCGGGCATTATCGGATTGAGAATGGCTCACTATAGTATCAACTCAAAAAACTATTTTTCACCAGAGCCTCGTACAATTTTAAGCTATCAAATACCAAAAGCATTTACTGTAAAAGTTTCTTTTTCAGAGATGCATCAGAGTCTTCACATGTTAAGCAGTACAGGGATTGGAATTCCGATTGATCGTTGGTTTCCAGCTACTCACAATATCGCTCCTTCACATTCTCGTCAAGTTGATTTTGGTTTAGCCAGATCTTTCTTTGACAACGCGTTGGAGTTTTCTGTTGATGCATATTATAAAGAACTTGACAATTTGATAACATACAAAGAAGGTTTTAGTTTTGCAGGTTTTGCAGATGATTGGACAAATTTTCTTGAAACAGGTGGAAAAGGGAAATCCAAAGGAGTAGAGTTCTTTTTAAATAAAACGAGAGGCAGAATGACAGGGTTTCTTAGCTATACTTTATCTCGCACAACCAGACAATTTGAAAATATAAATAATGGCGAAGAATATTTTTATAAATATGACAGAACTCACGATATTGCCATCGTTTGGGCTTTTGATTTGAAAGATAATGTAAACATCGCTGCATCATGGGTTTATGGGACTGGTAATGCGATCTCTTTACCTACAGGTATCATTAATACTATTGAACAAGATGTTAATTTCGAAAACCAAAACAATTCATATAATTATAATCAAACGGCTTTCATTTACGATGGGGTAAATAATCATAGAATGAGAGCGTATCACAGACTTGATCTCGGAGTAAACTTTATCAAATCAACTAAATGGGGAGAAAGGACATTAAATATTAGCATTTATAATGTTTACAATCGTCAAAATCCATATTATTATTTTATGCAATTTGATGATGTAAAAAATAAATACAATTTAAAACAACAAAGCCTTTTTCCGTTTATGCCGGCAGTTAGCTACAGTGTAAATTTTGATAAAGTAAGCATTGGAGAGGGGTTAGGGCAATATAAAAGGACCAAAGCTGAATGGCTGGCAAATTCATCAAAGAATAACATTGGAGTACAATTTAACAAATGGCTTGGCTATGGAGATGGTTGGGATATGCATGTTTTTGCTTTAAGATATGGGTATAGTGTAAAAAAATATTTGCGAATTGGAGCAGAGTTCTCGGGATATAGAAGTGAGAGGTACTTTGGAGCAAATTACGGATCTATCATTAACCATAACTTAAATATTGGGTTATTTGTTCGGTGTAAATATAGCAAGCTGAAGTATTTACATCCATTTTTTGAAACAAGTTGTTATTACTCTTATAATTATTTTATTACAGAAAATGAGCCAAGATTTGTAGAACATCAACACATAACAGGTTATATCGCTCCAGGAATAACACTGAATGTTTTAAAAGGAGGTCTTAATTTTGACATTTTTTATAAGTTTGCACCAATAGTGATTATTGATAGCAAGAAATCTGTGATAACTTGGAGAGTTGGTTTTAATTTTTAGATGACAAAATCCTTCATTAAATATTTATGAGATATACAATTTATTACATTATCTTTTTATGCTTGTTATGCTCGTCTTGCCGTGAACTCGTGCAAGACGAGTTTCCTGATTTTGAAAACGCAGTAACTGTAAATGCCCTTATTGGTGCAGGTGATACTGTAAAAGTTTATTTAGCATACACAGACGAACTCAATGGAAACCCACTTGAAATCATTGAAAATGCTGTAATTTCCATGTCTAACCAAAATTTGGAAAGCATTAATTTCACGCATCAAGGTAATGGATTGTATGTGTCAGATTATGTTGCACAGGTAAATGACACCTTTAATTTAACAGTATTTGTATCAGGCGAAGATACTGTAACATCTTCCTGTGTTGTGCCGGAACCAATAGAAATAATCGATGCAGATGTTGATTCATATGGTTGGGTTAGTGACGAGGGAGTTGCATCACCTTTGGCATATGTCAAAATTAAAAATGATGTTAATAAAGCATTTTATGGGGTTGTTTATATTAGAATATATTCTAAGGAACCTCATTATAATTTGAATCTCGATAATCCTGACGATCCATATTTTATAGATACAATATGTAGAATGGTTGGGGGCTATAATGCTATTGGTACAATTAGCAACATTAGTGAATCTGGTGAGTTTCTAGAGAAAGAATTTGGTTTCATTAAATCATTTTATTACAGTAATACGATTTCATTTGCGTATCAATTTAAACTTAGAACAGTGGATTATAATTATTACTCATATCTCAATAGCATTAGTGCTTTTGAGGTTAGCAGATACACAGACTTTTCTAATTCTTATGTTGTACCTTGTAATTTATTTTCAAACATTGAAAATGGGTACGGCATCATGGGAGCTTTTTCAGAATTTGAAACTGATACAATTTTTAAATAAAGCGATGTATGAAAAAGTACTACAGTTTATTTGCAATATTTATCCTGACTTATACATGCATTTTTGCCCAAACTCATGTTTCGGGTTACGTGTATGATGCGAATACAAAAGAGACAATCATTGGCGCAAACGTGCTCGACACCATAGTAAATTCGGGCACAAGCACAAATACACAAGGCTATTTTTCACTTATTGCAACATCACCTGTTCTTAAAATTTCATTTATTGGATACGAAACAAGTTATGTTGATATCAGTGTTATCGACGATAATTTTCTCAATATTTACCTAAAAGAATCAATTGAGCAGTTGAAGCAGGTTGAGGTTTCGGCACAAGTTGAAAACTACATGAATGCACCAAAGCTAGATATCAAAGATATTAAGAATTTACCTTCAATTGGCGGTCAGCCCGATGTATTGCGTGCAACCAGAATACTTCCCGGGATTCAAACTCAGAATGAAATATCCAGCTTATTAATTATAAGAGGTGGAGACCCAGGGCAAAATATGTATTTGCTTGACGACATTGAATTGTTATCGGTTAATCATTTGGGCGGAATCATGTCTGTTTTTAATCCCGATATTATCAAAGATGTGCAGATTTACAAAGGTGGTTTTCCTGCTAAATATGGTGGAAAATTATCCTCGATTGTTGATATTATTCAGCGAAATGGGAATGCATCGAAATTTAATGGTTCATTGGGGATTGCAATTACAGATCTGAACTTGAGTTTGGAAGGGAAACTTGGAGAAAATACAACTTACATTATCAATGGAAGGAAAACAGCCTTTGACCCGTTGTTGTACGGATTAACATCAATTATAGAGGGTAACGCTTCGAAAATGTTTTATGGCTTTTATGATGCCAGTATGAAAATTTCCTGGACCGCTAATGATAAAAACAAATTTCATTTTAATGTTTTTCAAGGAGACGACTACATCCATAATAAAAGTAAGTTAGCTGCAAACAACACAGAAGTTAAAGCAAAAAAACATTGGGGGAATTTTGCTCTTGCCGGATCCTGGAACAGTACAGCAAATTCGAGGCTTTTCGGGAAAACCGTTTTATCATACACTCGATATAGAGTGAAGGATTTTGAATCATACAGTAGCGACACAGTTAGTGACTACAAAAAGAGATTTTTATCTAGTGTTGATAATCTTTCCCTGAACTCAAATTGGACATATAGAATTTCTAATGCATGGCGAATTGATGCCGGGTTACATTCTTCATTTGGATATTACACGCCCTATAATTATAGGATTACAGGGGAAAGCTCTTCGTTTTCAAAAGTCTCCAATGAAATTTTCAATAATGCTGTATCTTTATCCAACAAATTTGACATATTAAATCTTTTTAATGCGGATATTGGTGTCCGTGCGACCAATTACACATACTCCGATGTCAATGAGTTTGTTTTAGAGCCAAGATTCAATATTAGCTTTAATATGAAAAAATACGGGCTCATAAACATCGATTACATGCATGTTAGCCAAACATCTCATTTATTTCTCTCCCCGGGAATTATCTATGTAAATGAAACTTGGTTACCTGCATCAAAAGGTGTTCCGGTATCCAAATCAAAACAATATTCTGTTTCCTGGAGTAAAAATTTTCATAACAATATGTTTGCGTTTAGTATTGGGGCATATCATAAAGATATGTCAGATTTAATTACCGCAAAGACTATTTATTTTGATGCTAAAAGTCTTGAGAAATGGGAAAATATTGTTGAAACAAATGGTGTGGGGACAGTTCAAGGTATTGAGCTGATGCTAAAAAAGAATTATGGTCGCTGGACAGGAATTATATCATACCATTTAAGTTATGCAACCCGTCAATTCGAAAATATCAATGACGGCGAAGAATATGTGTTTGAGTTTAATCGTCCTCATGATTTTTCCATATTCATAAGTCATGAATTGAATGAAAAATGGACTTTTAGTGTAGCATGGTGTTATCAATCGGGATTACCCTATACTCCGGTGATCGGAAGGCAAATGATATTTGACCCAAATCGCGAAGATGGTTATAATTATTATGAAGCGTTTATTTATGGAGAACGAAACAGCGAACAAATGAAAGATTTTCATCGGTTGGACATAGGTTTTACTTACAAAACTTTAACTAAAAAAAGCAAACTGCCTTGCGAGTGGACTTTCTCTCTTTACAATGCCTATAACAGGCACAATCCTAATTATTACTATTATAATAACAATGACGGTCAATCTACTCCTCAAAATTATAATACTTTT
>CAYUWD010000132.1:0-9783 GCA_964448235.1 uncultured Bacteroidales bacterium
ACCGCAAAAATGGTAAAAAGGCATAAAAATGATATCAAATGGATAAAAAAGCACTAAAATTATTCTCGTAGTAATAATATTTTTAATAAATTTGTTATATGGAAATTGATTTAGACATACTTCGAATCATATCAAATGATATTAAACCCAAAATTGGTAAAATATTAATTTCAGAACCTTTATTAGATGATCCATATTTTAGTAGATCTGTAGTTTATTTAATAGATCACAACAAAGATTCTTTTATGGGGCTTATATTAAATAATTCTACAGATATTAAATTAAAAGACATTGTAGAAGGTTTTGATAATACTAATTTTAAAATACATATAGGAGGTCCTGTTGATTCAGATATTTTGTATTATATACATACTGTAGCAGGAATAAATAAATCTGAAATTATTTCGAAAAACGTTTATTTTGGAGGAGATTTAGATGAAATACGAGAATTATGTAAAATTGGAAAGTTAAATAAAACAAATATAAAATTTTTCCTTGGAAATTCTGGATGGGGACCTAATCAACTAAATGAAGAGATAAGCTTTAATTCATGGCTTGTAACGGATTGTAATAATGAATTTATATTTTCTAATGAAGAAAAAATGTGGTCAGAATCTTTGCAATTTGTTAATGAGCGTTATAAAATATGGAGAAATTTTCCTCTTGATCCAGACTATAATTAATCTGAAATAATAATAAATAAATCTTCGTCATCTTCTTTCATTTGGTATTGTTCTCTTGCAAATTTTTCAACATCTTCTTTTGAAGAGAAAAGCTCTTCATACTGAGATTTATAAATTTTTATCTCTGCATCAAAAAAACTTGCTTCTTTTTTTAACTCATTAAGCTTTTGCAAATTCTTATATCTATCGATTAAATTATAAGTATCAAAAAAACAAACCCAAACAATAAAACTAATAATTACTACAAGATATTTATTTCGAATAATAGTTAAAATAAATTTCCAAATAATATTTAATTTTCCCTTCATATTGCAAAAGTCGTAATAATAGGATTCAAATTAAAAAATCCAGAATAAATTTTATTAACATGTTAATGTTTATTTTAGAGTAAAAGCAAAAATTTAAGGAATATTATTTAAATGACTTATAAAGCCTTTGATGCAATTTTTTCGACTTCAAGAAAAATGTGTTTCTTTTCAATGTCGTTAGCTTTTGAAACTGCTCCAAAATACTTATGTGCAACTACTTTCATTCCACAGAATCCAAAAATACATTCGTGAGTAAGCGTATTTAGTGCATCTATTCTTTTTACATCTTTTAGCACATTCTTAGAGCCAGTTGTGTTAAAAATAATCACTTTTTTATCTACTAGTTTTGGAATTGCAATATCACCATCAAATTCAAATGCATAACCCTGAACAAAAATTCTTTCAATATATCCTTTTAAAATAGCCGGCATGCCTGACCACCAGATAGGATATACGAAGCATATAATATCAGCCCATTTAATGAATTTTTGTTCATTCATAATATCAACAGGAAATATTTCATTCTCGATTGATTCTAAATCGGTTTTACTTAGTACTGGATTAAATTTTATTTCATATAAATCTCTTATAACAACTTCATGTCCATTATTGTGAAACTTTTCGGCTAAAGTATCTTTTATAGCACTAGTAAAACTGTTTTCTTTATAATTTGCATATATAATAAGTGCTTTCATAATTTTTTTTACAAAATTACAAGATATTCTATAAAATAAAACAAAAATGCATATTTTTTATGAAAAAAAAATAAAAAAAGCCATAATGAATATGGCTTTAAATGTTTTAAATTCAATTAGTTATAGCTAATCTAAATCTAATTTTTTAAGAATATCTTTAGGAATAGCAGATTTGTGAACAACAATGTTCATTGTTTTATATTTTACAAAACTTTCTGATGCATAAAAATATCCATCATAAATATTGTTTGTATTCCATGAGTTTTTTACGTAATAGTACTTTGTGTCATTTTGATCTTTTGCAATTCCTGCGATTAACATTCCATGATCATCAGTTGTTTGATAATTATCAAAAGCAACTTGTCTCATTTCCTGTGAAATTTTTTTCTCCTTTAGTGGCTTTTCAAAACTATATAGTAGTTCATCTTTTTCGCGTTTAGATAATTCTTCCCATTTAGCTCTTTCAAGTCCATCAAGATCTGGTCTGTCTTCAGCAGGTACAATAGCAACTCCTTTAGACCATTTAAATCCTTTTTCACTAACATCAGCTCCCCAGGCAACAGGATAACCATTCTCAATTGCATTGTCTAAAACTTTCATCATATCATCAACAGGCAAATTATATGATTTACCCCAAAGCCAATTGTCAGGAATTTCAAGAATAAATGACTTGTAAAACGGATGATGTGTGTATGATGTGAAATTTATGTAATCATCAGAATCAAAATCCAATTCTTTTGCAAATGATTCAGGTGTGTACTCTTTTTCATTATATGTAAATTCTTTAGGAGTTTCACCTAAATATGCATCTAGAATACCTTGCAATCCTCTAAACCAAGCTGTTGTTAATTTTTTGTTTTTATTCTTTAAAACTGCACTCACATACGCTTCAAGTACAGCATCTAATTCTCCATGAACATGATTATCTTCACCATACTCTAAACCTTTATATATTTCTTCAGGGACAATTCCATAATTTTCAATTACATAAAAAACATCATGAAATGCACCACCACCACCAAAATTAGTTTTGCCATGCATCCTTACATATTTTTCTGCTTTATATTCGTAGGCTTTGCGAACAATAAACAAGTCTGCTAAATCATATTCTCCCTTACCTTGTCTCATAAGTTCTGCTTCAACAAAACCAATTCCACTATAACTCCAACATGTGCCAGCTCTATACTGATCTTTTACTGAAGTTACAGGTACTTGTTCTTGCATAGTAAATTCATATACATCTTTTTTCTCTGGTTTTTCTTCCTCTTCTTGTGCAAAACTGTTTAAGCCAAACAAAATCAAAGCAAATAGACTGATAATAAATAATCTTTTCTTCATAATAATATAATTAAATTTAAATAAACAAATATTAATTGAATTCTAATTCTATCAACAATAATAAATAAAATTCATGAGCAAGATACAAAAACAATTGATTGTAAAAAAGCCCATTACTTTATTTAAGTAGAATTTTAACATTTTATTTTGAAAATTCTCAAGGATTTACAATTTAAATTTTAATCCATCATAAGCAAGTTTAACATTAGATGGCAAAATTTCATTAATATCATTATGTAAGCCTAAATAGTGACTAATATGTGTTAAATATGCTTTTTGGGGTTTACAGTCCTCAATGATCTTTAATGCTTCTTCAAGGCAAAAATGGGAGATATGTGGTTTTATACGCAGAGCATCTACAATAAAAATTTTCGATCCTAGTATTTTTTGTTTTTCTATTTCAGAAATGTAGCTTAGATCTGTTAAATATGTTAAATCACCAACACGAAACCCTAATACTGGCAATTTATGGTGCATGGCACGTATTGGCTTAATAGTTACTCTATCAATATTAAACTCAGAATTATCAATTATGTTTAAATGCAATTTTGGGATGCCTGGATAATCTCGTTCGACAAATGCATAATAATACTCCTTTTTTAGTGCTTCATGAACACGTGCTTCTGCATAAATTTCCATTGGAGATTTTGTCATATGATTAAACGCTCTAACATCATCTAGTCCTCCAATATGATCTTTATGTTCATGAGTGAATAATATAGCGTCTAATTTATCTATATTCTCTCTAAGCATTTGCATTCTAAAGTCTGGTCCTGCATCAATTAAGATATTTTTATTATGAGTTTTAATCAATATTGACGATCGTAATCTTTTGTCTTTTGGATTTTTCGATTGACAAACCTTACATTTACATCCAATAACTGGTACACCTTGAGATGTGCCTGAACCTAATACTATTGCTTCCACTTTGCTTTTTACACAAAAATACAATATTTAATAGAAACTATTTTGATATCTAAAATATAATCATCAAAATTTTTAGTACATGACAAAATTATTTGTCATGTACTAAGATCAAAACTATATAAAATTACGTACACTTAATGCTACAGAACTTAAGCATATTACTTAAACAGATATAAATACTTGAAGCTATACGAATTATCAAATAATTATTTATTATCTTTCAAAATTCTTAGTTTTGCATAAATAATCTAAAATGAAAGAAACACAAAGTAAATTATATCTCATACCAAATTTATTAGGAGATATAGCTCCTCAATTAGCCCTGCCTCCCGTGTTAACTCCAATAATTGAATCGCTAAAATACTTTATTGTTGAAGATATTAGAAACGCAAGACGTTATTTAAGAAAAATTAGTAAAAATATTGTTATTGACGATTTAGAATTCTATGAACTAAACAAGCATACTACAAACGAAAATATTTCAACTTATTTAAATGTTTGTATAAAAGGCAATAATATTGGAATTATTAGCGAAGCAGGTTTGCCATGCATAGCTGATCCTGGGAATATAATAGTTCAGATGGCGCATAAAAGAAATATAAAAGTAGTGCCTTTGGCCGGACCATCATCTATTTTTTTAGCTTTAATGGCTTCTGGATTAAATGGACAAAATTTTGCTTTTAATGGTTATCTTCCGGTAGAACAAAATTTAAGAATTAGAAAATTAAAAGAGCTAGAAAAGAAATCACATAAAGATAATCAGTCACAAATTTTTATGGAAACTCCATATCGTAATAATAAAATGCTGAATGATATTATTTCTAATCTAAATCCAAATACTTATCTTTGTATTGCCGTAAATATTACTTGTGAAGATGAGTTTATTAAAACCATGAAAATCAAAGATTGGAAAACTATTAAACCTGACTTACATAAAAAACCGTGTATTTTTGTTGTTTAAAATTATTTTAATATGATTAATACGAATAAAGTTTTAAAAATTTTTCTATTTATTGCTGGTCTGTCAGCAATAGTTCTTACATCAGGTAAGATATTTAATCTTAAAATTCTCGACAAAGAAAATGACAAACAAAAACAACCAATCATATTAACCGAGCAAACTGCGTTTTTTCCTGATTTAGTTGATGATTTCTCATATTTTGAACATGACACAATTTCTGATTGTTACTTTTTATATAATTCTAAAAACAAACTTGAATGTTACGTTTTGTTAACTATGCCGTATTGTAAAGACATTGAAGGATTTGGTGGTTGTGTCCCAATTGCAATAGTTTTTAATCCGGATGATAAAATTAGAGAATTATATTTACTCGATAATTGTGAAACCCCATCATGGATTGAAAGTTTAAACGATGAAGGTTTTTTTGATCTTTATAAAGGTATGACATGCGAAGAAGTTCTTTCAACGGAAATAAATGCTGTTACAGGAGCAACTTTTTCAAGTGAGGCAATTATAAAATCATGTAGTAAAAGATTATCTATTTATGCAAAAACTGATGAATCAAATAAGAGTAAAGGCTGGTTAAAGACTATAGGGCTTATTGTTTCTTTTTTGTTTTTGATTTTTGCTGTTTATAGCTTTGTTTTCCCCAAAAATGCTAATAGATATAGAATATTCCTATTGATTGCATCCATAGGAATACTGGGATTTTGGCAAGGCAATTTTTTAAGTCTCGCTTTATTACATAATTGGTTAATTAATGGGATGAAAATATGGCAACAAATATTCCTATTTATAGTTCTTATTTTTTCCATAGTATTACCATTAGTAACGAATAAGTCGTTTTATTGTCAATTTGTATGTCCTTTTGGTGCTGCTCAAGAACTTATGGGAAAATTAAATAAGAGAAAGGTTACTTTTAGCAAACCACTAACTAAAATATTGCGCAATATTCGTTTTGTTTTCTTAATTTTCCTTCTTTTAATGACAATCGTTGCGATAGATTTTAGCCTTGAATATTTTGAACCTTTTTCAGCTTTTAAGTTTCAATTTGCATCAGCATCAGTTTTAATCCTTGCTTTGGTAATACTATTTCTATCTATTTTTATTAACAAACCATGGTGTAGATTTTTCTGTCCTACAGGAGCTTTATTAAGCTTATTCCGAGGAAAATCTAAAAAAGGAGAGACGAAACAAATGAATATCTCATTACTTATTAATATAATATTGGCAATATCTGTCTTGCTTTTGATTTACCTCAACTTTATTAAAAATGATAATTCAGAAACTGTCGAAACAAATAAAGAAACAATAATAATGAATAATACGATAGAAGTTATCCAAAATAGGAAATCAGTTCGCCACTTTAAGAAAGATGAAATTATAAAAAATGAAGATTTGAAAACTATTGTTAAAGCAGGCATGGCTGCCCCAACAGCAAGGAATTTGCAACCATGGAGTTTTATCGTGATAACTAAACGAGAAACTCTGGATGAATTAGGAAAAGCTTTACCTTACGCAAAAATGCTATTTGACTCGCCAGCAGCAATTGTTGTGTGTGGGGATATGGATAAAGCTGCTACAGATGTCGATAGTTCATATTGGATACAAGATTGTTCTGCTGCTACTGAAAATATCCTATTAGCTGTAGAATCAATGAATTTGGGGGCAGTTTGGACAGGTGTATACCCTTATACTGAAAGAATGGAGCCAGTAATAGAAATATTAAACCTGCCAGATAATATTAAACCATTAAATGTTATTCCAATTGGGGTGCCAACAGGCGAGGATAAATCAAAAGATAAGTGGAAAGAAGAGAATTTACACTGGGAAAAATGGTAAACATATTTCTAAAGTTATACCGATTAAACTCTAAAATGTCGCATAATTTCACTTGCATCGACTCCGCTCAGCACAAGCCATTCATTCTGCTCACTTTACAGTAATATCGGCAATTTACCATTGTAATTTCCAAACTTGCGTATGCGGTATTTGAAAAATAATTGGTATTAGTTGCTGTTTATTTATTAACGCTATGTCAATATTCCCGAAAATAATATATTGGGTATAGTATAGGCATTTTTGCAGTATTATGTTTAGGATAAATCTGTTTATTTGTCTCTACCTGTTTAATAGATTAATTCCCAATCTGCATAATTAGTATTTTATAAATTTGATGGTTTCAGAATCTCCTTGCTCAGAATTAATTCTTATAAAATATACCCCTGCAGCATATTTTTTAACTTCGATGCAAGTTTCATCATTAATTATCATTCCATTACTAATAATTTTTCCAAAAATATCATAAATAACATATTCTAAAGAAATATTAATGTGACTTTCGGCTTTAAGAATGACTTCTTTCGTTGAGGGATTGGGATATAACAAAAAACCAAATTCTGAATTGCCTGTAATAGTTGTATCTTTAGGAACTTCTTGTATATTAAGATATAAATATACTGTCGAATCACAACCAAATGAACTAAATAAGTTATTTTCAAAAGTGTAATCTCCGGGACTATTTGTAGCAAAAATTTCAAAACCATGATTTATATACGTATTTCTCTGAATAACTGTATCATAGAATTCTGATTCATAATTTGGATAAACATCAAGATTTAAAATAACTAAACTATCACAACCATTTTGAGCGGTATAAACTAAAGTGTCTATACCTTGATAATTCATGTCAAACTCATTTTCGTTATATGTTTCACCATCACAAATTCCGGCATTAATATATGTTCGATAAAATTCACCTACAGTAAGATTTAAAATTATTGTACTATCACATCCATTTATTGTTGGTAATACTTTTTCATAAACACCAGGTTCAGTTATAATGGTACCATAGAAATTATATTCAGCTGTTTCGCATATCATAATATCAATAGTATCATTAAAATAAATAGGATTAACCGTTAAGTGTAATTTTACAATACTATCACAAACCTGAGATTCATATATTAAATTTTCATAAGTAAACGTTCCTACATTATCTTGTAATCCAAGATCAAAACCATTATCAGAATAAATATTTCCTTCGCATATTTCATCATAAACTTCTGTTACATTTACATAATTAAAATTAATTATATAAGTTTTAGATTCATTTCCATTTGTTACAATAATCTGAGCAGGAGAAACTCCATCAGATTGAATAATTTCAACATTTCCAAGCTGACTTAGGCAATCGGCATCAACAATAGGTATATTACCGCACGAAGCATCTACATTATATGAACAAATATTAGGTGAGAAACCATCCAGATTTACTCCATCAATAGTTATATTAAGTAGATCAGTTACATAAATAAACTCAATATCATCAATATACAAATAATCACTTTCACTTCCTTCTCCTGCAATCATATTGGTTGTAAAAGTAATCAATATATATTCTGCACTAATTGCAGGATAATCATAGTCAAATTCAACAGAATACCTATGCCAATTCTGATCTCCACGTGGAAAATTCTTTATAGCTGTACCAACAATATGATTTACTGCATATGAGTCAGAATCAGCGGGATCACGATAATCATAATCATCGTGAATAGCAGCACTTAATCTTGCTTTTTGATCTGCATTTGGACAAACAAACTTTGCCCAAAAAACAATAGAATCTGGTTTAGCATTAAATACTTGACTCATATTTGCATTATCTGTTCGCGAAATATTATAGTTTTCAGGATTTGATGCTGTAGTACTACCAATTCTAATTTGACCTGTAGTAATTGTACCATTTGCAGGAATATCGCTTCCTAATATGTTAATAACAGTTGCAAATAACTTTAAACTATAACTTCCAGAAGATCCGGGTCTTGTTTCTGTTGATTTCTCATGCCTAGTAGAAGTCGCTGACCCACATCCAAAAGAAGCTAATCCACTAAGATCACATTGTGCCGAAGGAAAACCATTCCAATTAGTTGGTTCATCGTCTGCAGAAGAACCATCCCAATTTTCAAATCCAGAATTGGGTAACTGATATATTTGAGCAATAACTCCAATAGAGGTAAATACAATCAGCAAAAAAGCGGCAATTTTTTTTACCATATTATTAATTAATTTAGTATGTAAATATATATTCAATTTTAAGAAAATACAAATTATTTTGTTCATTTATTGTTTTAAAAATGTGTTTAAGGTAAAGTATTACTGCCATATTGGCTGTAATTTGATTACGTATGGTGACATAATGGCACTATCGTATTGGTTTTACATGACTAAAATTCATTTTTTTCTTAATGGTATTTATTTTGATTATTTGATTTTGAACTAATAAAAATTAAAATAGAAATTAAAATTATAGGAGGACAAAATTATGTTAGTAAAAAGAAATTCAAGCGATTATTTACCATCAATTTTTGATGCATTTTTTAACGATTCTGAAATTAACAACAATTCAGCATCATTTACAAATCCTGATTTTAACGTTTATGAAAACGAAAAAGAATTTGTTATTGAAGCTGCTGTACCTGGATTAGAAAAGAAGGATTTTAAAATTGAGGTAAATGAAAATATTCTTAATATCTCTAGTGAAAAAGAGATAAAAGAGAGCTCAAATAATCAAAAATATTATCATTTTGGGTTCCGTTATGGAAGCTTTAAGAAATCTTATAGTTTACCAGACAATGTTAATAAAGAAAAAATATCTGCAAATTACGATCAAGGTATTTTAACACTATTAATTCCTAAAACCAAAGAGACTAAGCTTATACATCAGGTAAAAATCTCATAGATAGTATTATATATTAACATTTGTTAAGGTGGCAATGCCACCTTTTTTTTGATATTAGCAGTAAAAAATCGTTTATAGCTTTGCAAACAAAGAAGTAATAGTATATTATAAGGTAATTATGATAAAATTA
>CAYUWD010000133.1:0-9717 GCA_964448235.1 uncultured Bacteroidales bacterium
AAATTGCAAGCTTTTGGAGCACTGGATATTCAGCAATAAATCGTGCAAATAATGTAATTTATGCTATTGACAATAAACTTGTTGATGATGCAGATTTTGATATTTATAAAGATCAGCTTAAAGGTGAAGCTTTATTTATCAGAGCTGTATGCCATTTTGAAATGGTACGATTCTTTGCAAAACCATATAATGTAAATAATGTGGGTGGTAATTCTCAAATAGGGATACCATACAGAATGACTCCATCAACTAATCCGGACAGTTTGAACCTTGTCAGAAATACTGTTGAAGAAGTATATGAATATATTATTGCTGACTTACAGGAATCCAAATTGCTACTTGAAAGCGCAGGTATTATGAGCTCAACAAGCCTTGCTTCAGCAATGTCTGCTACAGCAATGTTAGCAAGAGTATGTTTCTTCAAAGGTGATTATACTTTAGCATCTCAATATTCAAATGAGGTAATTACAAGTAGTTATTTCGAATTATCAGAGGATTATTCTGAGGTTTTCTCTTTGTCAGGAAATGAATATAACCCAGAGGTTATTTTCCAGATTGTTAATATAAGTACCGATAATAGCAATAGCCTTATAGATGCTTATAGCAGATCTAAAAATCCTTTATTTCAAACAAATGCTGATATGTATAATCTTTACGATGAGAATGATTTAAGAAGGGAAATGATAAATAAGTATTTTGTTATTTATTACATTAAAAAATACGATGAAGCAGTTGTTGAAGGGGAATCTCAACCTTTAAACAGAATATATATCAGGTTAGCTGAAATGCATCTAATACGTGCAGAATCTAATTTAATTGCCGGAGGTCCCGGAAATTCTACTTATGCTTTTGACAGCTATAATGCTCTTCGTGAGCGTGCTTTTGGCGATGCTTATGTTCCAGAGACTGTTGCTTTAAACGACTTGCTTGATAGTATCAGGATAGAACGTAGGAGAGAGCTATGTTTCGAAGGTGATAGATATCATAACTTAAAAAGATTACAAGAACCTCTACGCGATGGTGTTAGCTGGAACTCAGATGCTCCAATATTTAAAATCCCTGCAGATGAAGTTTCAGGTAATAGTTTAATGGAGCAGAATCCGTAGGATATTATTTCTTATAATTTTCATTTTTTACAATATTGCATAATACAGGTATAATAAAAAACCTTAAAATAAATTGACATCTGTCAATTTATTTTAAGGTTTTTTGTCGTCAACAGTTTAAAGCTTTCTTGTGTACATTTTAAATCTGTTAGATTAATGTATTAATTTTAGAAATCCTTAACACATCTTACAGATTGTCCTCTCTTACGGTCTTCTGTTGATGTTAAATCGAAATCAGGAGAATGATTCCATAACATCCAGCTAAATGCTATTGTAGATGAGTATGGAGAAGAAGTCCAAAAGCCTGCAGAATTATTAATATTCTGATAGTTACCAGCACTGGTTCTTTGTCCAGCTCCCCGTGCATTGAACCCAGTTTCGTTTGTTGCTCCATCATTAGGTGATATCCAATACTCGGTACCTGTTTCACGTAATTTGTCAGCAGGATTTTCAATTAAATAGGCATTTAGAGTTTGCCATTCTGAATTTGTAGATACATGCCAACCTACAGGGCAAAGTTTTCCAGAGTTTATTGCCTCAAAATTGTATAGATTCCCATAATTTTCTGACATTTCTTCGTCAGAATCAATATTTTCAACCGAAGCATAAGGATATACAGAATATGCACCTTCACTTGTGGTTGACCATTGCGAATTATCTAGAGCTGTAGTGATTGTCGAATTATCATTATATTTTGATGTTCGTAAATTTTTAGCCATCCAACATTGAGTTTCAATTTGAACAGTTGGATAAGCATTTCCATCAACATCATAAATTATAGGAATTCCCAAACAAGGTTGAACTGCATCTGTTGTATAAAAGCCAGTTGTCTTACCATACGCAGTTCCTACTTCATTTGTTGCATAAGCTTTGATATAATATGTCGTATTTGGAGATAGGCCACCTATATTTGCAGTAAATTCACCTTCACCTGTTCCAGCAGTGATCATCCCTGTATTATTTTCAAGATCAGGATCTTCTGAAGTAGTACTCCAAACAAATCCTCTCTCAGTAATTGTTCCAAAACCATCAGAGATTATTTCACCAACAACTTGAGCAGAAGAAGATTCAATTTCCGTAGCATCATATGTAGCAACAACTGGAATGACTATTTGACCTTTAGGATCTAGAACACATCGAATAGAATAACCTTCATTCTTGTTTTTATATAAAGTTTCGTCGAATTCTGATTCATTGTAGATTACTGTTCTAGATAAAGCAAAATCTTCATCGCAAAAGTCAGATGTCCACCAATTAGCATTTGATTTTATGTCTGTATATTCACCATTACTATCTCTTTTTCCAGCAGCTTTTGCTGAAAAATTTGCTTCATTAAGATAGGTTCCACCAGACATCCAATAAAGTTCATCATCAAGTTTTAGTTTATCTCCGATATTTATTCCGACATAAGAGTTAAGATTTTGCCAATCAGAGTTTGTTGCAACATGCCAGCCATCAGGGCAAATATCTTCTGAATTTGCAGCATACCAATTGTATAATAACCCAAATTCATCTTTCATTTGTTCATCAGAACTAATATCTGGATGTTGTTCATTAGGATAGATAGCATATGCAGCTGTCGAAGCATTTTCCCAATCTGTATTGTTTAAATTAGTAGAAATTGGCTGAGCATTATTTAAACTAGTTGTTATAAGATTTTTTTCTGTCCAGCAATCACAGCCTACAAGAACAGTATTATATACATTCCCATCTGCATCTGTAATCTGAGGTATTCCAGGGCATGGTTGAACTCCCTCAATTGTAGTGAATCCAAGATGATTTCCGTAAGATGTACCAACAGAATTCGTTGCATATGTTCTGTAATAATAAACTGTAGAAGCTGTTAATCCGTTAATATTAGTTAAAAAATCTGAAGATCCTGAACCTTCAGATACCATTCCAAGATTTGTCTCAATTGTTGGATATTCAGATGTACTCCAAACAAATCCTTTGTCGGTAATAGACGCACCTCCATCATCGACAATAGTACCTTCAACTATTGCAGAGTTAAGAGCTATTTCTGTTGCAGGGATAGATTCTACGATTGGAGTAGTTGGTATTGCACCGTCATTCTTAACACAACGCACTGAAAATCCATTTGTCGTGGTTGATGAAGTAACATAATCAAAGTCATTAGAATGATACCAAACGGTACGGCTTTTAGCTACATCTGTAACAAGAAGATTTGATGTCCACCATGAACTAAGTTTCCTCATATTAAGAAAATCTCCGTAAGCATCACGATAACCTGCGGCACGTGCTGAAAAATTTGTTTCGTTTGTTGATGTTTCATTTGGAGATTGCCAATATGTAGTTCCTTTTTCACGAATTTTGTCTGCTGGAGCATCTTCGAGGTAATCAGCCATATCAGACCACTCAATAGACGATGCCACATGCCAACCAGTAGGGCAAAGCTTCCCAGAGTTCACTGCTTCAAAGTTATACAATGCACCATAAACATTTTTATTTGCACCCTCATTATTTTCATACCAACAATATGCACCTGTTGTTGATGACTCCCATAAACTATTATCTGTAATCAAATTTATTTCAACACCATCGTTATAATTTATTGTTTTGAGGTTTTCACGTAACCAGCAGTCAGTTCCAACCTGAATGGTATTATAAATATTACCTGAACCATCAACAACTTCTTCTGCTCCAGCACAAGAACCAATATAGATTTTTTTGGATGTTGTATGAGATCCATAACAATTATTTGCAGTTAGTTTAATCTCATAAAAACCTGGATGAGTAAATAAATGAATAGGATTTTGTGTTAAGGAGTTTTCGTTATCTCCAAATTGCCACATATAACTTGATGCTCCGTTTTGTGTTATATCTGTAAAAATTATTCGATACCCTTCGCCATCATATTGCATGTCTTGTTCGAAAGTAAAATCAGCATATGGAGGCTTGTTTTCAAGTGTTCCACTATTGGAAAATATTTCCCATTCATAATTTGCAAAATTGTGATGATAATCCACTAAGTTAAAACCAATAACTGAAACATTGCAGCCAATACCAACATCAAAGCCTCCATAAAGTCCATAATACCAATCATAATTTGGATATTGTACTCCAGCTTCAGCTCTTAAATATGGATCAAAATCCATATATCCGGAAGCGAAACCAGTTATTTTAAGACCAGCTTCTGGTCTTATGTAAACTTTAGCATCCATATCTGCAGTACCGCCCCAGTTTAGATTTGAATTAAAATCAAAAGTTTTTTCATAAATATTATTCCAGCCATTATCATATTCAACTCCTACTTCTAATCCAGTTTTGGAATCAAGATTGATTTCTGTGGTTCCTGTTATTAGCAAATTAGTTTCATATCCTATATTTATAGCAATATAAGCCATAACTGGAATTGGTCCGATATCAAAAACCGGAACCTCAACATAAAAGATTTGAACTTCTTCTGATTCTTGATACGGTGCACTAGCTTTAAATTCCATATCAAGATTAAAATTCAGTTCTCCACCGACTGACATTTTAAAATACTCCAAGCTAGGCAAAGGGTTCCAGTCTATATTAAGTCCACGATGAAAAACAGGATTAAAGTCCATTGAGCCGTCTAATATCGTAGCTGAAAAATAGTTCGTAGAAATTAAAGGCACATCCTGTAATGATAAAAGGTTATACTTTGAATTCAAAGATACTCCAGGGTGATAGTATGCATTTTTTATCTCGACAATTTTTCCATTAACAGAAGCTTTACCATCTTCAGTTAAAAATATTTGAAGTGAATCCTGCATGTCTATCTCTTTGATAACATCTTCAAGTGTTGCTTGATCAGTTTCTGCTATCCATTCGTTTGCATTTTGAGAAACAGATACTACTTTACGCATATAACCATAACCTTCTCTACCTATAATAATATCACCAACTTGAAAAAATGCGGTAGTCTCATTCCATAAATAACGGTAAGTCCCGACACTCATTTCCACAGAATCGCTTAATAATGATGTTTCAATTGTGTCAGTTAATATCACATTGTCGTACAAAATTATTGTATGGATTTTAAGCTCATCTGAATAATATGGTTCACAGTCACCATCTGTGACTACTGCTCTAAACCATGTGTTTTCATCTACAACATAAGAAAAACTATCACTATTAACATCAGGAATGTTTGACCAGTTTATTCCGTCGGAGGAATTCTGCCAGGTTAAATCTCCATAATAATCTGATGCTGAAATCTCGACAGTTTCACCAGGACTAACAAAGTTGCCATTATAATGAATTGCTATAGTTTTTGTTTGTGCAGTAATTGTCAATGATGCAAACATCAATGCAATAAGACTGTAAATGGATTTTATATTTTTCATAATTCTCTTTTTCTATTGGATTAATATTTTACCTGAATAAACTCGATCTGACGCTGTCAGCTTTATTAAATATTGACCCGCAGGCTGGTTGCTTATGTCAATATCTCGATTTAAGTTTTCAGTATTTTTAGTTTCTTCTGAATAAACTAATTTTCCTGTTATATCATAAATCAAAATATAATCTAGACATATATCTAACTTAGAATTAATTATAAATTCACCATTATTAGGATTTGGTAAAATTGTAAAATAATCTTCAAAATTATATTGTGGAACAGATGCTGGAGTAACAAATATTGTCATTTCATCAACGGCAATACAATTCTTTAAGTCGAATACAGTAAGAGTATAAGTTATTGTATCCAGAGGTGTTGCAACAGGATTTGCTAAAAATGGATCGTCAAGCCAAGTTGCTGGAGACCATTCGTATAAATAATCTCCATTGCCATATAATGCAGATGGGTCGCCTCCAATTGAAACGCTGTTTCCAAGCGAAAGAACTATATTATCACCAGCATCAGCCTCTAAAATCTCAGGTTGATTTATTTGAACTACATAGCTCTGTGCAGATAAAAGTATGCCTAGAAAAATAAAGGCAATTGTCATTAAAAGTTTATAATTTTTCATAGTTTAGAATTTTGCAAACAAAACTATACAAAGTATTTTAATTACACAATAAAACGCATATATTTATCTACTTTTTAGTGTTGATAACAAAGCTGTCCTAAATAACTTGGAATAATGTTTTTTATATCGATAGTATCAGGCATTGGGACAGACTTATACAAAATTCTTCAGTACATTACAAAAATTTTTGTCATAATCTTTGCATACTTTCGTACCTCGGTTTTAGCAAAGATATACGCCAAAAATAGCCAAGCATGTATTTGTAACCCCAGACAAGAATAACCCCGATAAATATCGAGGGTGTCTGGGGTTATAAACATTAAGCCTGCTGGGCTTATAGGCAATTTTTATAGGCTTTTTTTTGAGAAAATAATATTTTTTGTCATGTACTAAGACAAAATTCAGAAATCAATTCCCCTCCATTCAAACAATTTGCTTTGAATGTATTCTGATTTTTTATTATTGGTGGATTTTCAAATGGATTATTAAGTAATTGCCCTAATTGAACTTAACGATTCTACCACAAACGGCTTAGTCCTCACAAAGTAATTTAATGGAAAGAATTACTGAAATATATTTTGCATAATATATTACAATCTTAAAAGTTTACAAGAACCTTTGCGCGATGGTGTTGGTTGGAATGCGGATGCACCAATTTTTAAAATTCCAGCAGATGACGTTTCAGGTAATAGTTTAATGGAACAGATTCATAAGTAAAGTTTCGCACTTGCAATTAAGCTATTAACTTACAATCATTAGGCACATCTTTAATATTTTTTAAGAAATTGAATTTGTCAGAGTAACTAACTAATTTACTGATAGTTGTTTCGTAATCGAACACTACTCCAAGAAAGTCCAAAACAATAAGAAGATCAATTATAGCTGACAATAATCGTTCATCTAGTTTATGTTCAATATAATCTTGCTTAAGGTCTTTAAACAATCCGTTAATAGTTTCGTAAGCTTCTACTCTGTATTTGAGACTAATCAACAAGTATTGTATCATGGTAATTGTTGTTTGAGCTACCTGTACATCAAAATTTATTGATTGGCTTTTTCCTAGATTCAATAGTTGTTTAGCTTCTTTAAAGAACACTTCAATCGACCATCTAATATTGTATATCTTTATCATTTCATTGAAAGACAAACTTGTATTTGTTGATATAATAGTATGCCAAGCACCATTTTTCCCTTTTCTTGATAAAAATACTTTTACTCTTAGCCCATTTATTTCACCTACAAAACTCATGTGGTAAAAACCCGTTAATCGTGAGCGTTTTATCCCTTTTTTAGATTTTCTAAGTTGCTTTATTGTTTGTTCTTTATCTTCAATATTCATTTTGCTATTGTACTTATACATTCCTATAATATGTATTTCTTTGTTTATATGCATTAGTTTTGAAAGTAAGCTTATTGTTGTAAACCAACTGTCTATTAGAATATAATCTACCGATATTTTTCTTTGATTAATCCTTTTAAACATTTGGATAATTATTTCATTTTTTTTCTTGTTAAGCTCCTTAAAACGTTTAACAACAGGCATCCCAGCTTCTCTTTTTGTTTTCTTTTGATTTTTATATTCTTTTTTTGACAGTCCATATTTCTTTTTAAGATTATTTTTGTTTTCTCTATGAAAACTAAAATCAACAGGAATAAAAACACTTCCATTCCAATAACCCGCAACAAGTAATTTGTATCCGAAGATAAATCTCTGAGTAACGTGACTATGTACCTTTGATACTCCCTCTATGACTTTCCCAGTTTTTGCTATTTCTGTATCATCAAAAATTAAACATCTATTTTTATTTTCAGTTTCACTGAATATTTTTTCTAATTTCAGATAACGCTTTACAAATAAAAGCAATATGTTTCGCCAATTAATATGTTGATTCGCAAGAAGTCTGTAATAGGTGTCTTTTTGTCCTTTTATTTTTGGTGCTAATTTGTTATTATATAACGAGTTAATATTTTGTATTCCTGTAAAAGGAAGTATCAATAGCAATTTGATGATATCCCAAACAGGTACGCCACTCTTTTTAATGGCTTTAAATATTCTGGAAGATTTGTTGAAATTAAAAAGCTCTAATTGTTTTGAAAAAAAATCAGGTTCAATCCAACTATCATTAAAAAGAATTTTTATTTCTTGAATTTTAGAGATATCTTTGTTTTGTAGCATATTTGTGTTTTTGTTGTTGGTACTATAAAAATACAGTAAATCAAGCACTTATGCAAGATTTGTATGCTACTTTTTTCATTTTATTTCTCCTGAAAGTATTGGTTTTATTAGGTGCGAAAGTTCAGTTCATAATAAAAAAGGCTGTCATTTTTAGACAGCCTCTTTAATTTTTAAAACATTGCACTCTTCATAGATCTATATTGCTTTGTGCTAACAGTTCGTTCTTTTGGATACTTTATTGTATATCCAAAGCTGTATTTCTTTGATTCTGATGGCTTCAATGTCGTAACCCACATTGTTTTACCAGTTATTTCATTATAATTTGCACCCGATAATTCATCTATAGTAACTTCAATCTCGCTTTCGTTAGAAATTGGTACCTGATCAACAATAGTAATCTGAATATCTTTTTTACGATTGTTTTTTACAAGAATATCAAACATAAATGTTTCTTTTCTACTGCTGCCAAACAATCCTTTCTTAGTAAATTCCTCGATTCTGTTACGTTTAATAGAAACTTGTTTATCACGTCCGAAAGAAAGTTCTAAGGTGTCATTTAGTGAATTTGTATTTAATTGAGACACACCTAAATATGTGTCACCAAAATATACATTCATATTTCCATCAATTAAACTTAAATCTTCCCATCCGGTGATTTTACCTATTAAATAAACACTTGATTCAAATTTAGGGATAGCGTAATAACTAAACTCAGCATCAAGAGAATATTCTGTAACATCAATTGTATAAGGTTTTCCATTATCCGGGATATTATACTTTTTCTCAATAGGGAACTCAACGCTAATAACAGAGACAGTAACTGTATTATAAGAAATATTTTCATCTAAAACCTGATATTGAGCTTCTTCATATTGTCTGTATTCATTCTTAATTGCATTATCGTAGTATCCTTTGCCACTATTTCCAGCAGGAGCATTATAGTTAAGATTCCATGTAGAAATAGTAGGGGCAGAGGCACCTTGTAGTGGATCTCCGGTAGACAGAACCATATCTACAGCTTGCCAAGGAATACCAGTATTATTAAATACTTTAGCTTTATATTTCATAATAACAGGTTCTCCGATTTCTTTTGCTTTTAAATCATATGCAGGGGCCCAACCACATTTACCTGCTATATAACTGATATCAAAGTTTGCATTTATATTTGCTTCTGCTTCATATTCAATAACAATCTTTTTGAAATACATATTATTTTTCAAAAGGATATCTGATTTCCTTCTATTTATATCTGCTATTATCAGATTCTCTTTATTAATAAGGTTATTAATTCTTGTAATTTCCTCAGATACAGCAAAAGATCTTTGTCTATAATATGATGAAACATCCTTTAAATCAGTAATATTTACACCAGAATTTGCACCGCCAATTGACATATTTTGATTCAAATAGTTTATGGATAATTTATCCTCTTCAGCAATGCCTAATTTCCGTGACAGAGCCGTCAATACCTTTG
>CAYUWD010000134.1:0-9567 GCA_964448235.1 uncultured Bacteroidales bacterium
ACCTGTTCCTGTATTATAAACTAAAAGTGATGTTGCCGGAGAGATAATAGTGCTTGCATCTGCTGTTGATGTTAACGCCACTCTCGGAATTAGCAACCCTTTATCAGAATACTGAATTTCCAATCCTGCTGATTCGTCAGGAGAAAATTCGCTATCTCCAATACCAACTCCCTGTGAAAAAGCTACAGAACTTAAAAGTAAAAATATTGCTAATTTAAATAATCTCATTTTTTCTGGATATAAAATTCCTTTTTTATGTTCTCATCTTAGGAAAGGCATGGCTTTACGCCACACCATTTCCAGAGAATGAGAAGGGTATATATTATTATAGGGTTTTCAGTATTTTTTTATTTATAAACATTTTCACATTTGATTTCTTCGTTACCACCAACACTGTAATATTGTGTTTTTCCGTAGGTTGATCCGTTATAAGCTTGTTTAAATGACATATAGAAAATCTTACATGTTCCTTCTGGAGTTTTAAATGCAACGGCAGCATACATTTCGCGGAAAAGAATCTCACCAAAAGCACCACGATGTGTAATCCATCCGTCGCCTGTTATTACTGCACGTAATGCAGTCTCTGGCCAGTTTTGTGCACCCATTGCAGCTACCATTGATGCTTCTAATGAAGGATCACTTATTTTGGCTTGTGGCATACGTACTTTTTCGAGTCTAATGGCTTTTAATTCATTGTAGCGAGCTGTAATATCATCTGTTCCTGCACTACAGTCTAATGTAAATTCACCTTCTGCAACAACGTATTTATTTTCATCCAGTAGTTGAACTTTAATTGTATTGTTGCCCGGCAAAAGTTTTGAACTAAATGCTTCGTAGAATTTTAGCGCTCCGTATGTTTCGGCTGAGCTTGGCACAGGCATGATTTCACAGCTATTGTAGGTGCTTTTTTGCTCATCTGTAGCTGCTTTCCAATCGTGTTCGGCAATTTGTGTTCCGTTTGCAAAAATTCTTGTAGTAATATATCCGGCTCCCTGAATTGCAGAGAGATTATTTTTTAGATACATCATACCATATATGGTTTCGGTATTGCTAAAAGAGTTTTTAAATGCAGTTTCATTTTCTGCTTTGATCTCTATCGGATTTGTGCTAAAAACTATCTTCTCAGCATATTTTGCATGTATATCGCTGGTATAGTTTGCGGCAGCAAATTCTTTTGCAATTCCTTGATAGTTTTTATTTGCAGTTTCACGAAGTTTGAAAAATTCTTCATCCCCTGGGAAAAGAATAAGACATGCATCAGCAGTAACAACAGCAGCGTTTGCCATATCCATAGCATCACCAAGGAAATTTATATGACGAGCTTTGAGATTATTGCCTTCCATCATAGCATTATTAATCTCATTTTTTAAGAATTCTCTTTGTTCTGATAACCACTCTGGAAACTCAACAGTAAAGTCTTCGAGATAACCTCCCATTTCATAGTCTGGTTGAAATTCATCAGGATATTTTTCTGAAATAGCAATTACATCTGGTGCTACATTAATAAAATCAATATCTTTAGCATTATTATAGAAAATCGTTGCTTCGTCAAGTTTCTTTAGCATTCCTATAAAACCAAAATCGATTTGATTTTTTAGTGGGTCAAGGCTCCAAACCGCTTCTTTTACTTTTTGTAAATCCTGCTCCATGTTTTCTTCTGAAGCTGCTGCAGTTCCTGATTGAGCATTGAAGTCTGCTTCAAGTTGTTGTAAATCTGCTTTTTCTTTACTAATATCAACTGAACAGCCATCTTCTATAATTCTTTGTTTATACCCTTTTGCAGATTTTAAATAAACCTCTGCATTCTCAAGATCGCCCTGATTTAATAACATGCGACTTGCTTCGATTTTTTCTTGCATGTTTTCTTTCATTTCTATACATTCTTTGTTTTTTGCATCATCTTCAACCTGACTTTGTGAAGGGGTTCTATTGGTAACCTTATTTGTCACATCCTCAGTTTTATTTTTGATGTCTCTAATTTTAATTTGCGCTGTGGCCGGCAATATCATAATTGCTAAAACCAAAATTGTTATTGTTCTTCTCATTTCTCAAAAATTTTAATTGTTTTGCTAGCAAATTAAGACTATATAAAAAGGCAAAACCGATACTTGGTGGTGAACGACATATTTTTGAGCTTGAATAGCAAAAATTGATATCTAAATGATGTTATCAATGAGTTTAATAACAGATAGTAATTAGATTTGAGTAAAAATATTTATATTTACATGTCATTTAAAATAGATTATTTTGAAATACTTTATTACATTATTATTTATAGTATTGATGGGTTTGGGGCAGATGCAGGCTCAAAATACAGTCGATGAGATTAACCAAATCAAAGATGCAGACCAAAGATATGATTATGCCAAAGAATTATTGGAGTATTATAGACTTAATGCAATAGATTCTTTGTTAATATTTGCGGATAATTTAAAATTAGATGGAATAGATCAGCGTTTTAAAGCCCTTAAAGAATACGCATATGGTGAATATTACTATGAAATGTATGATTTGGGAATATCTTTAAATCATGCATTGGAGGCTATTTTTATTTATGAAAAAATAATTAAAAATGATGCTTATATTTTGTCTAAATCATATAATGTTGCCGGATTATGTTGTGAACAATTATTTAGATATGAAAAATCACTTGAATATTATGAAAAGGCTATTAGCATTGCTCAAGAATTAAATGATAAAACTTTACTTGCTGAGTTGTTTTCAAACAGAAGTTTTGCTTATTATGGTATGGGTGATTTTAGTACAGCTATTTTAAATCTCGAAAAAGCAAATGAAATTAATAAGCAAATAAAAGACACAATAAATTTGTCTAAAGATTATAATAATCTTGGATTTATTTATTGCAGTTGGGGAAAGTATGATATTGGTATAGAGTTCTATCAGAAAGCTCTTGATATTAGTTTGAAAAAAGGAATAAAAGAACGTAGTGCAATATGTTCTAATAATATTGGGATGAGTTATTTTTCACAAGGGAAATTTGATCTTGCTGAAAAATATATTTTGCAGGCTCTTGAAATAGATTTAGAAATTGGTTCTCTACATAATATTGCTAAAAGATACAATAATCTTGGTCTGGTATATTTTCAACAGGGGCAAGTTGAAAAGTCTATTCAACATTTCGAAATGGCTGCAGAAGTCTTTCTTGAAAAAGGAGATTCTGTAAATTATGCAAAATCAATTATAAATATAGCGGATACATATTTTAAAACAGGACATAATACAAATGCATTTAAATATTTGGAAAAGGGATATAAAATTTCTTTGGGAACAAATTCTTTGCCTTTGATTGAGTTCAATACAGGTAAAATGTACAGTTATTACAAGAGTACTGGAGATTATAAGTTAGCTCTAGAATATAAAGAACTTTATGATGAATTGAGCGACTCTCTTTATTCTATTGAATCGACAAAGCTTGTTGAAGAAATGCAAACTTTGTATGAAACCGAAAAAAAGGAAGTCGAAATTAACAGACTTAATAATGAATCAGCACTTAAAGAAGATATTATAAAACGTAAAAATCAACAGAAAAACTTACTGGCTGGTTTTGCAATAATATTGCTTGTTGTTTTGGTAGTAATTGTTGTTATCTCTGTTAAGATTAGAAAACAAAGTCGTGAATTAGAAAACTTAAACAATGTGAAAAACAGGCTTTTTGCAATTATATCGCACGATTTGCGCGGATATTCCGGGGTTTTTCAGGATGCAGGAATGGTAATCCGTCATCATCTTAAAAAGGAAAATTATAGTAAAGTAAATTCAATAAGTGAGAATCTTGAGATTTCTGCATTATCCTATTCAAGTCAGCTTGATAATATTTTAAGTTGGTCAACTCTTCAATTGAATGGTTATCAGCTTAAGCCTACTAAATTTTATCCTTATGAGGAGTGTAATACTTTGATTGATAATCTTAGTAAAAGCCAAAAATTAAAAGGAAATCAATTTGAAAATAATATAAAAGACGATCAAACAATAATGATGGATAAAGGAGCTTTTAATATTATGTTGAGAAACCTGTTAGCAAATGCAAATAAATTTACAGAACAAGGAGTTATCAGAGTTGATTTGGATAAATCCGACAATGGTTTTAAATTGAGCGTTTCTGATACAGGAATTGGTTTGACGGAAGAAATGAAAGAAAGTATCTTGAATTCTGAAACAGTTAAATCTAATCGTGGAACAAGAGGTGAAAAAGGTTCAGGAGTAGGACTTGGATTGGTTAAGAATTTTGTGAATTTATCAGGAGGGAAAATTATTATAGAAAGTGAATTAGGTAAAGGAACGAAATTTGTTCTGGATTTTTCGTAGTACTTTGTGATAATATTATTTACAAACGCGATCGGAGTCGCGCTTGAGCTTTAAATAATATTATCACAACGAAATATTGTTGATAGAATTTTTTGTATTGTAGAGGTTAATAAATTTTGTGAGTTTTGTAGCTCAAGCGCGACTCCGATCTATGGCTCAAGCGCGACTCCGATCGCGTTTGAGCTATAGTTTTATGTTCTGATAAATTTTATATTTATAGAAAACAAAAATTTTGTAAGTTTGCACAAACACATCTTATGGCTCGAATATTTATAGTAGAAGACGAAGAGATAATTCTGGAGAAATTGTTAATTCTTTTAGAGGAACTAGACCATGAAGTTGTAGGACATATCGATAATGCTGATGAGGCTTTTATAAAGATAAAATCAAGCAATGCTGAGATTGTTTTACTCGATATTGCATTACCGGGCAAGAATAATGGAATTTCAATTGCAAAAAAGCTTTCAAAAGATACTGACATTCCGTTTATTTTTACTTCTTCGTTTCAGGATAAGGAAACTGTTGTTGAAGCCGCAGAATGCAATCCTGTGACATATCTTACAAAACCTATTCAAAAAGGCGACTTAAACGTAGCTGTCGAATTAGCACTAAATAAAAAAGCAGAGAAAAAATCAGAAATCAATAGTGATTTAGATACTTTTTACACAAAAATAGGTGATAAGCTAACTAAAATTGAAGTGTCAAGTATTATTTGGATTCAGGCTGCTGATAGTAATTATTGTGACCTGACACTTAATGATGGAAGAAAAGTATCATTAAGAACCTCTTTGTTACGATTACTTGAGCAATTACCTACAGATTTTATTCAGACACATCGTCAATATGCTGTTCGAATGTCAGCTGTGGACCATATCAATTTAGGCGAACAATCTATTTATATTGGTAAAGATTCAATCCCTTTAGGCAGAACTTATAAAGATGAGTTTATGAAAAGGATTGAGAGGATGTAATTATCTGAGATTAATTAAGTTTAGAATAATAAATATTTTATATTTTAGTTTATCAGGTATAAGCATATTCTCATGAAAAATCTATTAGCAATATTTGTTTGTTTTCTTTTGTTGATTTCTAACTCAGTTCAAGCACAATTGGGTGTAAAGAACATAAATCCAAACCAGATTGAGGTAAGTTTATACAATGGAGTTGGTATCAACAAGGTTAAGTCTTTAAGCGGACCTGACAAGCCAGAAAATTCTATTGGACTAAATCACGATTTAAATGTGTGTTATAACAGATTGATTACAAATGATTTATCGATGTCAATTGGATGGGGATTTGGTTTTCAGGCATTTACATTTAAACTTAAAGAAAAAACCGAATTTTATGGAACAGAAAATTTGTATTATTGGCAAAATGCAGAGTATAATATTTACCATAAGCTTGTTGCAAGAGGAATTTACAATCTACAGGTGAATAGTAATACTAATCTTAGGTTTACTTTAGGTGGTGGAATTTATCAATACTTGCCTACTGGCCTTGGGGTATGTTCATCAAATATTAATGATATCTACGAATATGATTTGCATATTTCATATTATAATAATGTAATTCCTGTTGCTGTAATTGGCTTGAATTATATTTTTACATTGGATAATAAAAACGAACTTGGTTTAGGATTTAATATTAATCATAGTTTTAAAAATATTTATGATGGTTCTTATGAGTTGTATGATAATACTTCTGATGGAGAATTATTTAATACAGGTAGTTCAGTAGGAATAAATGTTTCATACATTTTTACTGGAAATGATACATATCATAAAACAAAATTAAGAAGCGAAAGCATGTCTGATGAAAAGGCAGCAAGGAAAGAGGTAAATAAAGAAAAAAGATTTCTTAGTCCTGAAGCTACGTTTGTTAGTATTTATGGAGGTCTTGGAAGTGGGATTACAAAAAATAGTGGGCTTGAGTTTTACTTAAAGAATGCCGGAGTCCCGGAATTTTACGCCGGGGTAAACTATGAACATGGCTTAAAAAATAACTTCTATTTTAGTGGGGGCTATAAGTTCTTACAATATTATCATTCAGTTGGAGTAATTTCATTAGGGATGTCTTCTGGAGGGTCATTGTTTACAAGTCATGAATTTGATTTAGGAGCAGGCTATAGAGTAATTTCCAATAGGAATTACAAACTATTAAATATTAATTTAGGAATTGTTTCTGGGTTTTCTAATGGTGATATTGGTGAAATTAGTAATAGTGGTATGTCTGTATCTCATATTGGAGAATGTTCAGAATGTTTTTATAAAGTGACATCAACAGGAGAAATTGTATCAAAACTTATTTTTGGTGCTTATTTTGGTGTTTCTAAAGATTTTCGTTTGACAGATTTTTTTTATTTGAGCTTGAATTATAGATATCAACATGGTTTTAATCCGGTATTTGAAGGAGATGTTATTTGTGAATCAAGTGATTTTGAAGGGATTAAAACAGCAACTCAAATAGTTGATGGAACTGCACATTTATTTAATTTGGGTTTGAAATGTAGATTTAGATAAATTTTCTAATACATTCTGCGGGTTAAACTTAAGCCAAGTTCTGCATATATTTCTACAACTGGAGCATTGCCAAAGCTAGTAAAGACTACTTGTTGATAAGCTATGAATTTGCAAAGTGTTACCATTACCGGAAGAAACCCAGTAGATAGTTTTACCATCAGGTGATGATTTAAATGATTGAGAAGGATATAAACTTACTTCATCTAAAGATTCGACATCACTAATAATTTCTCCTTGCATGTTACATAAGACAAAATTAGTTTTATAGCTTGTGTGTGAATCGGTAAAGGTATTCCATGCAACAAGGAGATTATCACCAAATAAAGTTACGCGGCTTCCCCACCCTACAAAAATATCTGAATAATTTGTAATCCAAGTTTCATTTATGATTGTGTGAGTATTTGATGTCGATTGTGTCGTTCCACTTAGTATAACTAGTTTTAAATCTCTTTTGGACCTTAAATCTTCTGTAGAATATACAAGAGCGATATTTCCATCAGGTAATTCAATTAAATTTCCAAGTTGAGCTTTTGTTTCAGGCTGTCCAAAAGAGCCGTAAATAATGTCATAAAAGTCAGATTTGTATAAAACTCCTTCTGTGGAAGAAAATTTGCTAATTCCAAGTGCTCTTGGATATCCGTCTCCATGATACAGACCATAAAAACCTCCATTTATTGAAGGAATACATTTTTGGTTAAGATTATGAGAAACAAACCAGGTAGAGCCTATTTGCTCATCATTTTCGTCAAGAAGTAATTCTCCTGTTTCCGGGTCAAGAAACCCAACCCATCCACCTTGATGTCTGGAACTGCTTTCTCCAAATCTGTGAGTATGAGACATGTAAAGACAAAGTTCATTAGTTTTTTCATTGTATTTAACAACTGACGAACCTGCAGAACCTGCTTGTCCATCTGTATCAGCATCCTCCAGATTGTCCTGACCAAATAAACAAGTAGAAAATTTAACTGTTCCATAAATGTCAAAAGCAGTAAACCATGCTTCAGATTGATAGTCTCCATAAGAATTATCTTTAGAGTAGCCTAAAATAAAAGTGTCGTTGTTTAACTTTTCGATACCTAGAGATCTACCACTTGTATTTATTACGGATGGTAGTTCGATTTCTTCTGCAACAGGTGGTATCCCGGGTGTAATTCTTGATAAATGCATTGTTTCTTGAGCATCCATCCAAAGAACATCAAATGAACCGTCATTATTAACAAAAAAGTCGATTTTCCACCATTGACCATATCTTGACTCTGCATGTGTATACGATGCATTAAGGATATTATCAATTGTAAATGGAGTAGCAGAGACCTCTACTTCAATGCTTGAGTAGTTGTCTAACAATTTTTCATTGCTTATAACAGGAGGATCATCTTTTTTGCATGATGAAAAGAAAAAAGAACAGCTAATGAAAATAATAAATAAAATATAAAATTGAAGATTGAAGTGTTTATTCATGATTAAATCTTGTTTTCTGTATTTGATTGCGCAATTTAAGTAATAATTTTTCAGAACACATAAGATAACGCTACAATTTGTACACAATAAATAGAGTTTTTAGTATGCCAGAATTTTCAATATGTTCATGCCATATTTTATTTTGTTTTCAGTTCTTTTTTACGTAAACATGAAAATTCTTACAATCATAGCAAAAATCGGATTCTGTTTTGGATAGTTTTTAATACAATTCAAAATGTAATTATTGGGGCTTAGTTTTGATTAAGTAAAAGAGTTTTATTGTCAATTCATAGTATAGCTATTTTAGCCTCCTCAGTTTCTTAATAATCTCCTTCCTTACTGGAAGATTATCTGTATCTAACTCTTTAATGGATAATAATTCAAATGTAGGTTTTCCTTCAAATTCTATCAAAACAATTGTTCCCGGGATTAAATTACGATAATCTGAAAAACACCAATTGAAGTCAATTTCTTCGGTGTACCATATAGTAAGTGGTCTTTTATCAGAATGTAGATAAGCTTTTTTGCAAGTATAACCGTTTATTTCTTGGGTGTCTTTGTAGAAATCGATTTCAGGGGGTTTCCATTCAAATATTGTATCTTTTTCTCTTGCTATTTTGTCAAAAATCATTTGTGTAAATTCATCTATAACAGGAGGAGATAATGGATCGGTTTTTTGCCAGTCATTTTTTTCAAAAGACCTTACATAAACTTTATTCACATTTTCATTACAAAGTGCCATAACCCATTGGTGTCTGGCTTTCTTCCTATCAATTATTAAGTAAGAATGGCTGTCATAAGAGTTTGTCCATAATGAGTCAAATGCCGATAAAATAGTGTCTTTTTGAAAAGAAATGGCCTTTTTATTTTTAAAAGTTAATATGTGATATTGTCCTTTTTCAAATGAATATGGTGTTATATCTTCTCCTTCTGCTGCCTGTTTTAGTGATATAGAAAAAACATCTGTTTCATAAATTAGATGATAGTTTTGAGCATTTATTGAAATGTGTAGAATTCCAGAAATTAGTACAATAATTATCCTTTTGGAAAGTACCATGTTATTTAATTTACTTAATATTTAATTATTAAACTCATTTTCGAGTTACTCGATAATGAATAAGTTTATCTCAATTTTCTTAATTTCTCAATAACCTCTTTTCTTACAGGAAGATTATCTGTATCTAACTCTTTAATGGATAATAATTCAAAAGTTGGTTTTCCTTCAAATTCTATTAAAACAACGGTTCCCGGGATTAAATAT
>CAYUWD010000135.1:0-9401 GCA_964448235.1 uncultured Bacteroidales bacterium
AGTATTTTTGAAATTGAAATTATAAATCATTGGACAGAGTTCAGATTACAATCCCGAAAATAACATTTTAATTGCTTTATCTTCTGCAGATCTCATCTCTTTTCTTTCTTCAACAGTATGGTCATCTAATCCAATATAATGTAATATACCATGAATAATAACCCTATACAATTCAGTATCTTTAGTTTCATATTTAGAGGCATTATCATTAACTCGATCAATACTAATATAAATATCTCCAGAAATTATTTCTTCTTCACAATAATCAAATGAAATAATATCTGTATAATAATTATGTTGCAAATATTTTTGATTTATCTCCAATAAATAATCATCTGAACAAAATATATAATTTATTATTCCGGGTTTTTTATTATAAAAAGTAATAATCTTTTGAATCCATTTTTTAAGTTTCAAAAAATCAAGATTTGGCAGATCTATTTCTTCATTAAAAAAGTTGATTTCCATTTAGTTATTTCCTAACGATTTTAGATATTCTTTATATTTTGTTTTATAAAAGCTTTTTAATTTTACATTTGACATTTGCAATAGTTCATTAAATCTCAATTCAGTTTGTTTTTCAAGAAATGCAGCATCAGGATTACTTAATTTATAATCTTGAGCTTCATTTGATTTTCGCTTATTGTCGATTTCTCTTTCTCTCTCACTATTTTCGGCTTGTAAAAGTCTGGTCAGGATTTGCTCTTGTCTATTTATAGTAGTTTGCGTAACATTACCATTAATAATATCATTTAAGTTATCTTCCATCATACGATTAACCTCATTTAACATTTTCGCCGACTGTGGACTTATTCCACTATTCATCATGTCGCTTATCATTTGTTGCATCATTTCCTGCTGCATCAACATCTTGGCTAATTGTTCACTATTTTTATTTCCAGGAGACATTCCGCCATTTTTCATTTGGCCAATCATATCCTGAATTTGCTGTTTCATTCCTTGCTGAAGATCTCTCATTTGCCCCATAGGTTTTGGTTTACCTTTCCCTTGATTTTTACAATTATTACATTGTCCCTCGCCTTGCATTTGCATAGACATTTGCTGTTGCATTTGTTCCATCATTTCCAATAATAGTAAAGCTAAATTATTTGCCGATGTCATAATTAGTTGCTGGGATGCTTCTACTTTATATCTACGGTTTTCACCTATTTCATCCATTACAATATTCAGATTTTTATATATCTGTGAAATCTCTCCAGACACTAATGGTCCTAACTCAGGTATTCTGCCAGCCATTGCATTTAAGGAATCTCTAATAATGTCGAAATTGTTTTGTGCATTCTTTTGTTGTATTATATACTCCTTATATCTTGGATCTTTAAGATTTAATGATTTTTGATTTTGCAAAATATCTTCCTGATCAAAAGAAAATGTCAAAAGATTTTCTAAAACTTGTTGAATATCTTCCATATTTTCTTGCATTTGCTCTGCAGAAGCTCCCGACATCATAGACTGCATTTGCTCACTAAGATCCTGCATGTTTTGAGAATTTTGTTTTTGAGATTTTGAGGCTTTCTTGTTTTTATTATCATTTAGTTCTTGTCCGGTTTGCTCCATTTTTTTGGAAATTTCCTGCATTTCTTCGGCAAAATCATCTAACTTCATTGGTTCTTCAAGTTCTGAATTTTTTTCAAGAGTTTCTTCATATTCTTCTTTTATTTTTTCAAATTCGTTTTGATGTTCTTCTTGTTTTCTATTGATATCTTCATTAGGTATTTCCTTATTTTTTGTTTCTTCTGAGAGCTCCTCATGCTCTTTAGCCAATTCTTCCAACTTATTAATAGTATTTTCCATCCGTTCTTCGACTTCGGCTTTTTTTAACAATTCAAGAGTATTATCCATTTGCTTCTCCATTTCTTCGGATGAAAACTTAATATCATCAGCAATTTTAAAGAATTCATCTTTATCAAATTCTTCCATAAGTTCCTGAAGCTCTTGCATTAGTTTCATCATTTCCTCATCCATAATGCTTTCCATCAAATCGTTAATCTCTTGTTGTTTTTTTAATAAATCTTCATTTTTACTAAACTGTTCTTTATACTGTTGAAGTTTTGATTGTTCTTTTGATATCTCATCCATAAGGTTTTCAAGCTTTGTCTGATTATCCATAACTTGTTGCATAATTTGATTACGCTCAAAACTTGTCATTTGTTCGTTAATTAATTTCTTTTGCAAATCCTCAATATCTTTTCTAATTTGTGAACTTATATCTTTTGCCTGATCAATTTTATCTTCAGTTTGTTTGTTTGTCTCCTGGCTCATATTTTGCAAATCTTCTGCATCAGGCATTACAAATTGCATTTCTCTAGTCCTACTTCGTTTAACCCCATTTATTGCATCATTATCCCCCACTTCAAAATAATATAGTATTTTACTTGCACTTGTTTCTATTGCCTGAAAATCAAAAGCATAATAAAAATCCTGCGAACTAATATTTTTCGAAAATGGAATTGGGATTCTAATCAAACTATCTATATCTTCTACTGGTTTATAAACAAAATTTAGATTTGAAAAGCCATAATCATCATCAATAAATCCGTTAAAATAAACTATCGACAATTGTGTAGAATCAACAAGACTTTGAACACGTATTGTAGGATATAAATCAGGAATTACAATAATCTGATAATTTACACCTGTATTCTCATTAAAATATTGATTTTCAACATTTATTGAGTATTTTGTCGAAGTCATTATTTGACGTTTTAAATCAAATTTTGCATTTGTCTTTTCTGCTTCATATACTAAAGTGTCAAATACCATTGTTAAATTTGAAAGGTTTACAGTATTAAATTTCCAATACACTATAGACCCTACAGGTATATTTAAATCTCCAGCATTTAATAACTTTTCATCCTCTATTCCTGTATAATCTGGCACATCTACAAATATTTCAAAATCAATTATAGTGGGTGCAGGTAATACTTTTATTTTATATTCAGAAGAAACCACTTCAGCAGCATTCATATAAAATTCAATATTATTATTTAATCCTTTAAAGTTATATTGAAAAACTCCCGGCGATTTTTTTATCATGTAATAATCATTACCTCCATAATTTATAATTACCTGTTCTGGAGAATAATCTCCTTCTGCTTTAACTTCCAATAAGAAATCATTTCCTTTTTTTATAACCAACGAGTCGTTTAATATTGTAAAGCTAAAGGGTGCAGGCACTTTATAATGTATATTATAATTTATTATTCTTTCTGTTGCTTCTGAAAATATACTAGGCCAAATAATAAATAATAATCCACCAAAAATAATTAACGGAAAAAGTAATTTAAGATATTTAAAATTTTGTTTTAGATTTATTGCTGCACGAAACGGTATTGGGCTTAATTTTTGAGTTTTCTGCTCAATACTAGCAATAATAATGTCTTTTGACAAGCTGTCAGAGTCTGCTAAATCTTTTAGCTCCAGAGTGTTTTGTAATTTATCATCTACTTCCTTAAAGTGTTTACCAAGTATTTTACTAGCCTGATAATGGTCTATTACCTTACCAATATTAAAAAGTTTTAAAATTGGCAACAAAATCATTTTAATAAATATTGCTAAATATATTACTACTGAAACATAAAACAAAATTGTACGGAACAAAATATCAAAATGGCTAAAATGCTCTGCAACAACAATAAGAAAATACCATGACAAATAAACTATCAGAGCAAGAAACACTCCTTTAAGAATTTTATTAAAATAATACTTTTTAATAAAACCATTTAGTTTTTTAATCAATATTTGATAGTTACTTTCCATTTTATTTTGATAACCAGTAATATGGATTCATTGGAATACTAACTTTCCATATTTCCAAATGTAAAACTGTTTTGTTATCTGTTTTATCAGTATGTATTGTTCCTATTGATTGTTTTGTAATTATTGACTCTCCAACTGACACATAAACATCATCTAGGTTTGTATAAACACTTAAATATTCTCCATGTCTAATAATAACTGCATTCTGTGCTCCAGGAATATTAACAATCTTCCTTACTTCCCCATTAAAAATCGCACGTGCTGTTGATCCTGTAGTAGTTGAAATATCTATTCCCTTATTATCAATAGTTACATTTGTAAGAATCGGATGATTTTGCTTTCCAAAAGAACCGACAATAACACCTCTTTCAACCGGCCATGGTAATTTTCCTTTATTATTCCCAAAATTTTTACTAACAATTTTTTCTTCAGGAGTAAGTTCGTATTTTCCAGTTTTTGATCCAGAAGATCTTTTGGCTTCTTCGGCAATCAATTTTTCTATTTCACGCTGCAATTGAGCCATTTGTTTTTGCTGATTTTGCAAATTTTTCTTTAGTTCTTGTTCTTTTGTCTTTAAATTAGAAAGAGTTTCTTCTTTATCTTGTTGTTCGTTAACAAGATTCTGTGTTTCTTGTCTTTGTTCTATCAATAATTGATTTTTTATTTTCTTTGCATCAATAAGTTTTTGAATTTGTATTTCTAGTACCGATTTTATTGAATTAATTGCCAAAAATTGCTTTTTTCTAAAATTTGCAAGTTGTTGCATATATTTTAACCTCAAATAAGTTTGATTAAAATCTTCTGCCGATAGAATAAACATAATATCATTATATTTATTTGAGTTTTTCCACGCAATTCTAATCATTTTAGCATAATCTTCTTTAAGTATCACTAAATCTTCTTCCATTATGCTAATAATTAATTCTGTTTCTTGGATTTTATCAATAACATGATTCACTTCAGAATTAATATTACCAATAAGTTCTTTTCTTGAATCAATATTTTTACTAATAAGCTGTAAACTATTATATGATTCTTTTTGACTTTGTTTTGTTTGTTGTAGTAATTTATTTGTATATTTTATTTCATCAAGTGTTTTCTTTTTCTTTTTTTCAAGCTCACTTTTTGACTGAGCATAAGAATAATTAAAAGATAATAATATCAAAAATATCAATATGGCAACTTGGCTTAATTTCATTACAATTCTATCTTATTATATTTATTACTTATTCTAAAAGGAAACGACATTGACTCAGAATCTATTGTAATACTTTCTACATTTAAGTTAAGTATTGGAGCAAATTTTTGAGTAACTAATTCAATCTTAATTAAATGCGGAAAATATTGATTATCTACAAGATACTGTTTCCCGTATTCAATATATAAGGATTGCTGTTGAATATAATTTTCTAAAAACATATTGTGAATTCTAAAAAGTCCTGGCATAATTTTAACAAATTGAAATACAAACTCATTAGATTCAAACAATGTATTTTCTGAACCAATAGTGTCAGATATTTCTTTTTCAAGTTTACGTTCCCATCTCTCCTGACCTCTATCATCCACATAATACCTGATATATTTCCTCTCAGATATTGAGCTCATACAATAAAGTGTAGAATCAAAGCATGACTTATAATTTGAAATTGCTTTTACAGAGTCTAACGGTTCAGGATAAAAGAAAAAAGAATTTGTAATAATTGCTTGTAACATATCATAATCCATATCGATTTCATATCGATTTTTTATAAATTCAAAATCCCCTACATAATAAGTTTTTTCTAATCTGTTTATAAACTTAACAGAATCTTTTGTTATTAAAAATCTTGCACCTTCAATATTATATGATCTTAAGCTAATCCAAATAGCAGTATCTTTTTGCATTCTGATAATTCCGCTAAATTCTTCTTTTTCTTCTCCAAAAATTAATTCTGCCGAAAACTTTAGGCTCAAATTTTTATACTCAAATTCACTTTCCAACAACTTACGATAGAGTTTTGCTGGTCTAATATTTTCTCCTTTCTTACCTCCAACAAAAGCAACTTTACACGAAAATAGGGTAAAAGTCATGCAAACTCCAATAATTGAATATGCAAATATTTTCTTCACTCTATCTCAATATTTTTATATTCAATTTTCTTTTTAATTGACTCAGAAATATTTCCAAGCTCAATTGACTTATACCAAGATTCAATTGCAGAATCTATCATATCAAGTTTAAACTGAATATCTCCTAAATGATCATAATACACAAAGCTTTTACTATCTATTTCAATTGCTTTTTGCATATAAGTCAATGCTGTTTTATATTCTTTATTTTTAAATAACACCCATGCATGTGTATCTAAATATACAGGATTTTCACCGTCTAATTCTACAAGTTTTTTACTCAAGTCTAATGCCATTTCCAATTTTTCACCTCTTTCAGCAAGGAAATACGAGTAATTATTTAACACAGAAAGATTCTCAGCATCTATATCTAGTATCGACTCATATACAGAATCAGACTTATGATGCATATTAAGTTTATGATAAGAATCACCCTGCAACATCATAAATTCAATTAACAAAGGCTGATCATTAACTAAAATATCTGCTATATAATCAACTGATTTTGTTACTTCAATAAAATTTTCTGTTGCATAGGCTGAAACAATAAAATATCTATAAAGTTCTATTACATTAGGAAATAACTCGATAGCCTCTTTACTTCTCCTATACATAGATTGCATATCTTGCAGTATAAAGTCAACTTGAAGTGCTTGTTCCCATATTTGAAATTTTGATTTATCATGATCTAATAAAAAATCAAATTCGTTTTGAGCTTTTTTATATTCTTTAGTAAACAAAAGAAAATCAGAATTCAATGCACGTACTTTGAGCTCATCAGGATAATTTTCAGCCATTAGTTCAAATAAATATCGCATATTACCAATTATATAGTCATCATTTCCCACTATTTCAAGTAACTGTAGCAATACCCTAATTTTAATATCAAGAACAACATCATTTCTTTTAATTCCTATAGCTAAATATTTGAATGCTTTTTCATAATTCTGACGAGTTCTATAAAAGTCTGCCATAGAAAAGAAAACGATTCCATCATCAACTTTGTCTTCATTTATTGAATTATAAACATTTTCTGCTTCATCATATCTTCCCGCATTAACGTAAGTCTCTGCCAACAAAGTAGCATATTTCATATTTAGAGGATAATTATCAACTAATTTTTTAATCTCTCTTATCGCGTCTTCAGACTTACCAGATTTTACATAATAAGATTCCTTCTCTAATGAAATCATTTCAGTTATTCCAAAATATGATTCTGCTTTATCTAAAACACTAATTGCTTCTTTTAATTTATTTTGTTGCATATATATTTCAGAAAGTTCAAAATAATATGAGATTTTTTCTGGTGATCTTTTAATTAAATCTTTATAAATTACTGCTGCTTTATCAAACTGATTATTATTTTGATAAACAAATGCCAACAATAAACTATAATAAACATTTTTAGTTTTATCAATTTTTATTGCTTTTTCTGCATATTCTACAGCACCGGCATAATCACCGCTCATATTTAAAATACCGGCAATTTCATAACAAACAGCTGCTTGAGTTTCATCTACTCCATTTGCAAGAGAATATTGTTTAAGTGCTTCGTCAAAATTTCCTAATGCTTTTTGTTTATTCCCTTCAAGAAAATAATAATTAAAATTAAATTTTTTAATTCTTGGATCTTCATTCTTTACATTTTTATTTTTTATAAAAATATTACAAGAAAAAGATGTTACAGAAATTACTACTATAACGGATATCCTCAAGATTGTATTAGCAGTATACTTATATTGTAATCTATTAAATAACTTCATATTTATTATAATCCCCTAAACTAACATCTATTTTCTTTCCCGAAAAGTTCACAAAATTTCCAATCATAGAATCAGATATACAAGCATTTTTAATGTTGGACTCTTTTTGTATTATAGAATTCTTTATAATCGCATCTTCTATTTTCGTACCACAACCTACAGAGACAAAAGGTCCCACAACAGAGTTTTGTATTACCACCTCATTATCAATAAAACAAGGCTCGTTAATAATAGAATTAACTATTGTTGCAGATTTACTAATTTTTGCAGCTCCTTTTGTTCTAGCTAAAACTCTTTGATGAGTTTCAACAGTAATGTTTTTATTCCCACAATCGAGCCATTCATCTACAGTCCCGGGCATAAACTTTAACCCATTACTTCTCATATTTTCAAGAGCAGTTGTAAGTTGATATTCACCAGACTTTCTAATGTCGTTATCAATTATATAATTCAGCTCATTGCGCAATTTTTCACCATCACTAAAATAGTAAATTCCAATAATTGCAAGATCCGACACAAACTTTTGAGGTTTTTCTTCAAATCCCGAAATTACTCCAGATTTATCTGTTGTCACGACACCATATGCTTCAGGGTTTTCTACTTTTTTAACCCAGATAATACTATCTGCATCAGGGTCAATAGTAAAATCAGCATAAAATAATGTATCTGCAAATGCTACCACAGTTTTTCCTTCGAGTGATTCTTTTGCGCACCATACCGCATGAGCAGTTCCAAGTGCATCCTTTTGATAATAAATTTTAGCTTTTGCTCCCACTTCAGCAGCAATTTCAATAAGTTTCTGTTCGACGTCTTTTCCAAAATCTCCAATTACAAATGCAATTTCTTTGATTTTATCCTGACATACTCCTGATATACCCTCAACCAGTCTATGAACAATTGATTTACCTGCTAATTCTATAAGTGGTTTTGGAATTGTTAAGGTGTGTGGTCTCATTCGAGTACCCATACCTGCCATTGGAATAACTATTTTCATTTATTCTATTTTATTTTCACCATTGAGTCGTTTTGGAGCTGTTGGTTATTGACTATTGGCTGTCCAAAACTTATCATCTGTTTTTTTGTTAAACTATTCAATATTATCTCATTTCCTTTTTCATAATAAATGGCATAGGTCAAATGGCATAACACGAGGTTAGCATTCCATTTTTCGACAGTGTTTATTTTACGCCTGTATGTCCAAAACCACCTGCACCACGAACTGTTTCATTCAAGACTTCAACTTCTTCCCACACAGCTTGTTCATGTTTTGCAATTACCATCTGACAAATTCTTTCACCATCTTCAACAATAAATTCCTTGTTCGACAGATTTACAAGAATTACTCCAATTTCTCCTCGATAATCAGCATCAATTGTCCCTGGAGTATTCAAAACAGTTAAACCATGTTTATAAGCTAAACCACTACGAGGTCTTATTTGAGCTTCATAGCATTCAGGAAGTTCAATAAACAAACCGGTTGGAATTAAAGCTCTTTCTAGTGATTTTAGCACAACAGGCTCAGCCAGATTTGCTCTTAAATCAAGCCCTGCAGAAAACTCAGTAGAATAAGCCGGTAATTTATGCTTAGATTTATTAACAATTTTTACTTTCATTTTATACCTATAATATTAAGATTAAAAACTTACAATATTAGTAAAATTACGGGAACTAAGGAAATTTTTATTCAGGCAAAGCAGGGCAAACTCATACTTTTATATTTAATACTTTGAGCAAGTAATCCTCATTCCA
>CAYUWD010000136.1:0-9393 GCA_964448235.1 uncultured Bacteroidales bacterium
TATAATTTTAGTTGATTTTGTGTATAATCATCATTGATTATCTTTGTAATAAACGTTTTAGTTGAAGAGACTTACTACAATATTGTTACTGGTTCTTGTCGGAATTAGTCTGTCAGGACAATCTTTAATTAATTTAAAGTCGGTTAATGTTGTGCCATCGGGGGATACAATATTTCTGGACAGCCTTAGTATTGCACAAAATACAATTTCTTTTTATGATAAAGAGAATAACAATCTTGAAGGGATAAAATATATTTTTGATTTTAAAAAATCTGCAATAATTTTTAAAGAAATTCCAGATTATGAAGAAATTACTATTGAGTATAAAACATTTCCGATAAATTTTTTCGAGTCACATATATTATTTAATAAATCCGAATTTTTAGTTGGAACAGATGATAAACAGGCAGATAAATATAATTATATTTTTAGTAATGAAGATTATAAATCTAATTATTCAAAAAGTACTTTATCAAGAAAAGGAAGTATTAGTCGTGGAATAAGTTTTGGAAATGCTCAGGATGTAATAGTAAATAGTAGTCTGAATTTACAATTAAATGGAAAGTTAAATGAAGATTTAAATATAACAGCAGCGATAAGTGATAATAATATTCCGATTCAACCCGATGGGACGTCTCAGCAATTGCAAGAATTTGATAAGGTTTTTATAAAATTGTATAATGATCAATTTTCTGTTATTGCAGGTGATTTTGAATTAAAAAAACCACAAGGACATTTTCTTAATTATTATAAAAAAGCACAAGGAGCAGAAATAAAATTTAATACAATTTTTAAAAATAAATCAGAAAAAGAGATTAATGTTAAAACCTCTGTTAGTGGAGCGATTGCTAAAGGAAAGCTTCGAAGACAGGATATTTCTGGGATTGAAGGAAATCAAGGACCATATAAATTAACAGGACAAAATAATGAAACCTATATTGTTGTTTTAGCAGGAACAGAAAAAGTATATATTGATGGGATACTACTTACAAGAGGTACAGAGCATGATTATGTTATAGATTACAATCTTGGGGAAATAGTTTTTACAGCAAATCAACCAATAAATAAAGACAAAAGAATTATTGTAGAATTTGAATATTCTGATAGGAATTATACTCGCTTTTTGGTGACAACATCAAATACTGTTGAAATTGGAAATTCAGAGTTTTGGTTAAATGTGTATGATGAAACTGACAATAAAAATCAACCATTTGATCAGACAATTAGTAATGAAGATCGGGTTTTGTTGGGACAAATTGGTGATAATGTTGATCTAGCAGTTATTCCGGGATATGATTCTTTAACATATGAAGTGGGAGAAATAAGATATGCTTTGATTGATACACTTGTAGATGGGGCGGTGTTTGACTCTGTGTTTGTATATAATGTTAACCCTGATTCAGCGTTTTATCGAGTAAGCTTTTCATATGCTGGACCTAATGGGGGCAATTATCGTAAAGGTGTTTCTGCAGCTAATGGTAGGGTATATGAGTGGGTTGCGCCAATTAATGGGATATCACAAGGGAATTATGTCCCTTTAAAGCAAATTATCACACCGGAAAAGAATCAAGTTGTCGCTATTGGTGGAAATACTTCAATAACAGATAAAATCAATTTGAATTTTGAATTAGCATACAGTAAAAATGATATAAATACTTTTTCGAAACTTGATGCTAAAGATGATCAAGGATATGCAGCTAAAGTAAATTTAAAGCAAGATATTATTAAAACAAATAAAACGATCTTTAATGCAAAAATATCATATGGGTTTTTAAATAAAAATTTTAAAGCAGTAGAAAATTTTAGAGAAACAGAATTTACCCGAGATTGGAATTTGGAGTCGATTTATCCCCAGTTTAATGAAAATCTATTAAGTGCTGGAATGATATACTCTAATAAAACATTTGGAAATGCCGAAATAAATTCATCTTATATTAATCGGGGCACTGAATACTCTGGATTACAAAATCTTGCTTTGGCAAACTTAAATACTAATGGATGGGAATTAAATGGGAAAATTAGTTGTTTGAATTCTATAAATACATTATATAATACAAAATTTTTAAGACACAATGTAGCATTAACAAAAAAACTAGGAGTTTTAAAACTTGGTGTAAAAGAAATTGCAGAAAACAATATTTGGAAATCTATACTAACAGATAGTCTTTCTTTAAACAGTTTTAATTTTAATCAATATGAGGCGTTTATTTTAACTGAAGATAGTTCTCGAAATAAAATTTTTGTTAATTATAAATATCGTGAAGATGATTTGCCGATAAACAATCATTTGATTAATTCAACTATATCTCAAGATGTTGGGTTTGGTGCAGAAATATTAGCTAATTCTAATCATCGTTTTAAAACGATTTTTAATTATCGGAATCTTCATGTAAATGATACAAGTTTGTATGATGGTAATTCTGAGAATAATATGACAGGTAAAATTGAATATAATTTTAAAATGTTAAAAGGATTTATTACATCATCAACGCTATATGAAATTGGTTCAGGTTTAGAGCGAAAAACGGAATTTTCATATATTGAGGTTGCTGCTGGTCAGGGAGTTTTTACATGGACTGATTACAATGAAAATGGAATTCAGGAATTAGATGAATTTGAAATTGCAAACTTTATTGATGAGGCAAATTTTATAAGAATATTAATACCAACAACCGAGTATATTAAAACTTATTCAAATCAATTTAATCAAAGTTTAAAGATTTCTCCCGCAGCAATATGGCGTTCAAAGAGTGGAATTAAGGGATTATTGAGTCGTTTTTCAGATAATTTTGCTTACAGAATATCTCAAAAAAACACATCTTCAGATATTCTAATATTTGCTAATCCATTTATTCAGAATGTTGATCAAACCGAATTAGTAAACTTGAGTTCGTCGTTTAGAAATAGTGTTTCTTTTAATCGTGGGAAACCAAAGTTTGGAGTGGATTATGTGATTCAGTCAAATAACAATAAAATCCTTTTGGTTTCAGGATTTGATACGAGAACAAGTTTAAATCATAATATCTTGGTTCGATATAACATAGGTAAAATATTTGGTATTGTAAATGATGCTGGCTTAGGAGGGAAATCATATTCGTCGGAGTTCTTTACAAATAAAGATTATAATATTCAGATTATTTCTAATGAAATTAAATTGAATTTGCAACCAAATTTAAATAATAGATTAACGTTAAAATATCTTTATAAAACTAAAGAAAATTTAATTGGAACAGAAATATTGCAAATGCATGATGCTGGGTTTGAGTATCGTTTAAGTTCTGTAAAAAAGGGTTCGTTAAGTGCTTCATTCAATTATATATATTATGATTATAATGCCTTGACAAATACTGCAGTATCGTATGAAATGTTACAAGGTTTTATGCCAGGTTCTAATCTCACTTGGTCTGTTAATTTCCAAAGACAGCTTTCGAATGGGTTACAAATAAATTTAAATTATAATGCTAGAAAATCGAAAGATATAGATATTATTCATACTGGAGGGATACAGTTAAGAGCATTTTTTTAATTGCATATTTAAGTAATAATATTCTTTTAGGTAAAATCTATTTGTTAATTTTGAAATTTAAAACTCATTGTTATGAATGAAGCCTATAGGGTAATTGTAGAAAAAGCTTGGGAAAATAGAAACTTCTTAAAGGATAATAAAACAATCGATACTATTCGGCAAGTAATATGCTTGCTTGATAAAGGTGAAGTACGGGTAGCTGAACCTTTTAATAACACTTGGAAAGTTAACGATTGGGTAAAAAAAGCGGTAATTCTATATTTCCCTATACAAAAAATGAAGAAATTAGAGGTTGGAATGTTCGAATATCACGATAAAATCCCTTTAAAAAGTAATTATGATAAATTAGGGGTTAGGGTAGTTCCTCATGCTGTTGCAAGATATGGAGCTTATCTTTCTCCTGGAGTAATTATGATGCCGGCATATGTAAATATAGGTGCACATATTGGTTCAGGAACCATGGTTGACACATGGGCAACGGTTGGGTCTTGCGCTCAAATTGGAGAAAATGTTCATTTGTCTGGCGGTGTTGGAATTGGAGGGGTTTTAGAACCGGTGCAGGCAGCTCCTGTTATTATCGAAGATAATTGTTTTATAGGATCACGTTGTATAATTGTAGAAGGTGTACTCATTGGGAAAGAAGCGGTTTTAGGTGCAAACGTTGTAATAACAGGATCTACAAAAATATTTGATGTGTCAGGTGATGAGGTAGTTGAATATAAAGGGTATGTGCCAGAACGTTCAGTTGTTATTCCGGGAACAATACCTAAAAAATTTCCAGCTGGAGAATACAATGTTCCTTGTGCATTAATCATAGGAAAAAGAAAAGAATCAACAGATAAAAAGACATCACTTAATGATGCGTTGAGAGAAAATGAAGTAAGTGTTTAGTTATGAAAATAGGTTTCGACGCAAAACGCGCATTCTTAAATAAAAGTGGTCTTGGAAATTATAGTCGGGATGTTATACGATCTCTACAGGATTTGTGTCCTGAAAATGAGTATGTGCTTTTCTCACCTCAAAAAGAAACCGATTTACTAGAAAATAAATATATAAAAAATACTGTTAGTCCTAATTTGTCATCAAAAGTTGGCAAATCTTATTGGCGTTCGTTTTCTATCACCAAAGATATTATTAGTTCAAATTTGGATATTTATCATGGATTGAGCAATGAACTTCCATTTAGTATCAATAAATCTGACGTAAAGAAAGTTGTTACAATACATGACCTAATTTTTCTTGAAATTCCTTCATTATATCCTTTTATTGATCGTAATATATATTTAAAAAAGTTTTTAAATGCATGTAAATTTGCAGATAAAATTATTGCTACAAGCGAACAGACAAAAAAAGATATAATAAAACACTTTAATATTGCTGAAAATAAAATCGAAGTTGTTTATCAATCTTGTAATTTAAGATTTAAATCGAAATTTTCTGAAGAAAAATTATCAGAAATAGTCAAAAAATATAAATTACCAGAAAATTATATACTAAATGTTGGAACAATAGAGCAAAGAAAAAATGTATTAAATATTATTAAGGCAATTTATTATTATAATTTGGATATAAAATTAGTTGTTGTTGGGAGAAAAACTGCATATTACAATGATGTTAAACTATATATTGATTCTCATAATATGAAATCAAATATAAAATTTTTGTCAAATGTTTCTAATGAAGATCTTCCAGGAATATATCAAAAAAGTATGGCATTTGTTTATCCTTCATTATATGAAGGGTTTGGGATACCAATAATTGAGGCGTTTAATTCTGGTATCCCTGTTATTACTTCGAATCAGGGTAGTCCTGCTGAAATTGCAGGAAATGCTGCAATACAAGTAGAGGCATTGAATTCGAAAAGTATTGGCATTGCATTAAAGTCAGTTATTGAAAGTTCATCATTACGAAAAACGCTTACTGTATCGGGTTATAATCGGGCAAAACAATTTGACAGAGATATTGTTATAAAAAGAATAATGAGTATATATAAAAATTTATGAAAGGAATAATTGAAGAAACAATAAAAGTAATTGAGAATTCTGGTGTTATATTATATCCTACAGATACCATTTGGGGCTTAGGATGTGATCCATCAGATAGAAACGCTGTTGCTTCAATATATGGAATTAAACAAAGGTCTGAAAGTAAAAGTATGCTGATTCTTGTTAACAAGATCGAGATGTTGAAACATTATGTAGAATATGTCCCAGATGTTGCATATCAACTAATAGAGGCATCTACAAGACCATTAACAATTATTTATCCAAAGGCAAAGAATCTTGCAAAAAATCTTATCGCTCCTGATGGATCAATAGGAATACGTGTTGCTAAATGTGATTTTTGTCAAAAACTTATAGCAGCTTATGGTAAGCCAATTGTTTCTACATCGGCAAATGTTGCCGGACAGAAAAGTCCATTAGGGTTTTTCGATATTTCTAATGAAATTAAAATGTCTGTGGATTATATTGTTCCAATTAAGTTAGATGAATTTAGTCCAACTAAAAGTTCAGATATAATAAAGGTGTGGAAGTCAGGGAAATTTGTTTTGGTAAGATAATACAAAACTCCGGCAAACATTTGGGAGTGCTTACCGGAGAAAAATTCAGACATTTTCAAAAAGTTACCGTTATGTTAAACTCAAATACGGTGCCAAAAAATAATTCCTTGTATATTTATATTCAAATTTATGCTAACAATTAAACAATATATCAAACAATTATCAAACTCTTTGGTGGAGCTATATGCGGAATCTGAAGCGACTTCTATTGCTAAATATTATGTTCAAGAAAAACTTGATTTGTCTTCATCTGATTTAATTGTAGATGGAGAAGAAATTTTATCTTCTATATTATTTGATACTTTAGAAAAAGATGTGTCTAGATTATTAAATGGAGAACCTGTTCAATATGTTACTGAATCAGCTTACTTTTATGAAAGAAAATATTTTGTGAATAAAAATACTTTAATCCCGCGACAGGAAACAGAAATTCTTGTTCACGAAATTATTAAAGCATTTAAAAATAAGCCTAATCTAAATATTTTAGACATTGGCACTGGTTCTGGTTGTATTCCAATTAGTTTAAAAATGGCAATTCCTAAGGCAAATGTATATTCTCTTGATATTTCCAAAAATGCATTGCAAATTGCTAAAAAAAATGCAAAATTTCATAATGTAGAGATTAAATTTAAATATTTTGACATTTTATCAAATAAAGAATTACCTTTTGATTTATTATTTGATATTATAATTAGTAACCCTCCATACGTGAGAGATTCTGAAAAGAGTTTGATGCATAAGAATGTAACAAAGTTTGAGCCTGAATTAGCTTTATATGTCAGCGATAGTGATCCATTATTGTTTTATCGAGAGATATTAGAAAAGGCAAAAAAACATATTGCTATTGAAGGACAAATATGGTTTGAGATAAATGAAAGCTTTGGAAACGAAGTAATAGAGCTATGTAAAACTATTGGCTTTAAGAATAATACAATTATTAAGGACTTAAATAAAAAAGATAGGTTTGTAAAATCATATATCTAAAATTTGTATATTTGTTAAAACTTTAAAACGATTAACTATGAAAAAAGTAATTATTATTGGGGTGCTGTTATCTATGGCAGTTTATTTTTTTAGTTCTTGTGAAAGAGAAAGTAGTGCTGATGTAAATCAAGATCGCATTTATGTTAGTTACGAAATGGTATATCACGAATCGACAGATATTACTTATGCTAGAGCTTCCTTCTTTTTTGGAAGCATAACAGGAACAAAATTAGAGCTTGCAGATCCTAGTAATGTAACTTGTAATGGTGAATTATTGGGCTTTAAATCAGCATTGGCATACTATGAGAAACAATACACAGGTCTTATAACTGATGGTGAATTTATTTTCACAGATACTGATGCTAATAGTTTTACTAACTCAGCCACGATAACAGAAATCGGTTTACCTGAAACCCTAGATACAATTACTAAAGGAAGTTCTTATGAGTTGTTTTTTACTGGTGATGGCTTAGAAACTGGTGAAGGTGTTTATGCATATATTAATGGTACAGGTGAACAAGATGGTATAAATGTTTACCAGAATACTTCTGGAGCTACTTCTATAGTGATTCCTGCTACTCAGACTAGTAACCTTACTGTGGGAACAAATAGTGTCTACTTAAGAAAAAGACACGAAACAGATGCTCAGGAAACAAGTTCTGCTGGTGCAATTTGTGCTGGGATTTATCAAACAGCTGAAGTTAATATTGAAGTTAAGGAATAATTATTTTGTTTAATTAGTATTTATTAATGTAAGGATAGTTTTTATTCTTACCATTACTTTAATCCTTTAATGGGTAAATTTTTACACTTTTTTCCCTTTGTCTGTAACTTTTGTTTATACTTGTACGTCTGACAAGCGATTATGAAAACAAAAGAATACAATATAATAGTTGATAAACATGCTGACGGGCTTTATAGATTTATTCTGAGTAACATCAGAGATGAACACAAAGCACAGGATATTGTGCAGGATAGTTTTGAAAAAATGTGGATTAATCATGAGTCCGTTGATTTTCAAAAAGCTAAATCTTTTCTTTTCAAAATTGCATATAACAGAATGATAGATGTTATCAGACACGATAAAAGAATGACTAATTCTGATGAAATTACCATTAGAAAAGAGGAAGAGGTTTTGGACTATAAACAGTCAGAACTTAAAGAAATTATTGGTAATGCTCTTAATAAACTTAGCGAAACACAACGATCTGTTGTTGTACTGAGAGATTATGAAGGTTATACTTATCAGGAAATTGCACAAATTACCGAGTTAACCGAAGCTCAGGTTAAAGTGTATATATTTAGAGCTAGACAACATCTAAAGAATTATATCGGAAAATTTGAGGAGGTAATTTAATGAAAACAATTATAAATATAGAAAATTATGGAGCTTTTTGGATTGACTATCTTGATGGTAATTTAAGTCCTGAAAATGAAACTATATTATTTGAGTTTTTGGAGCAAAATCCTGATATCGCAGGTAATTTAATTGACCCGGATGATTTTGAACTACCTGTGTTTGAAGCAGAGTATACTCAAAAAGAAAAACTTAAATCAGGTTTACAGATAGATAATTTACTTATAGCTAAAGTAGAAAATGAAATAAATATAGAAGACGATATATATATCACAAAAAAAATTAATGAATCTTCAAAAATAGAACACAAATACTCACTATATAAAAAGACAATTCTTATTTCAAACAAGGACATTGTCTTTCCTGACAAAAACTCTCTTAAGAAAACTGTAAGAGTTCCGATGTTTCGTTATGTTAGCTCAATAGCAGCTGCAATAGCAATAGTATTTGTTGCTGGATATTTTCTTACAAGAAATGCTGAAGGTATTCATAACGGAACACCGGTTCTTACAAGTGATTTAAAAACTATTATGCCTGACATTAGAAATAATACGAATAGTGATAATAATAACGATTTCGTTGAGACGTTTGATGTTAATAGTTATATAGCAAACAATACAAATTTTGTAGACAACCAAGATAATTCAACTTTTGTGTCTTTAGATGTTCCTGAAAAATTACCTCTTAATAAAGCGAGTAATATTTCGGCAGAAAGAAAATTTTCAAGTTCACAGGTGATGGAATATCGTTACGATTTGCCAAAAAACGATTTGGCTTATTCTTATACTATGCAATATACCCCAACAAAAAATGAAAATAAAATTGTTACAGGAATTAAAAAAGTAGTTAATTTTGGAAAAGAAGTTAATGTAAAAGAAAAATGGGATAATATTAAAACAGCAAAAGAAGAGTTATTTTATACAAGTTTAAATGAGTAACAAATATAATCGTAGGCTTTTTTATTTA
>CAYUWD010000137.1:0-9308 GCA_964448235.1 uncultured Bacteroidales bacterium
GAAGAAGAATATGAAATACAAGGCCCTCTACATCTTATGAGAGATTAAAAATATTCTAAATTTTAAAAAATCCCGAGTTTCGGGATTTTTTTTACAACATTTTCTATTTTATTACTGTCTATATTAAAATATATATACACATTAATATAGTTTAAACTATATTTTTTTGTAAATTTGTTCAACAAAAAAACAAATAAAATGATAAAATTTAGATTCTTATTCATTCTTTTATTCATCTTTTCATTTTCGTCAATTTTAATAACTGCACAAAATGATTGTAGTTCTGCAGTTAATCTTGATGTAGAAATGTATTCGACATGCGGCCAAATGGCATTACAATCAATTGATCTAAGTACTGCAAGCGCATCTACTACAACTCCAGATCCAACTTGCGGTAGTTTTACTAATGGATCAACAAATGACTTATGGTATACTTTTCAAGTCCCAACAGGAATTAATACAATGGCATTTCATGCTTTCAATTCAAGTAACACCGTTCCATTTCCAAATACATCAAAACCTGCAATGGCTATATATCGTGGAAGTGATTGTAATTCATTAACATTATTAGCTTGCTTTGAAGGTAGTGGTGGATTTATGGAAAATCAAGAAATCAGATGGGAACAAGTAAATGGACTAAATCCTGGAGAAACAATTTATATGCGAGTATGGGATCAAAATAATTTGAGTCAAGAAATATTTATTGCAGCCTCTGTTCGTTTAGAAATGGAAGAAGATGATTGTAACACTCCTATGGATCTTAGTACAGGTGGATGCAACATACTATCAACAGGTGGTGATATAGATCCCCCCGAACAATGTGGTTGGAATACAACAGACAATACAATATTTTTCAATTTCACTGTCGCTGCAGACGATCCACAACCTTATGTAATAACTGTTGAAGAAGGGGAATGTTGGGCAAATGAGGGTGTAGAAAATCCAGAAATTCAATTTGCAGTATATGAATGGAACGGAAGCAATTGCTCTGGAATAGGAGGTGCAGGCTCAACATATATGGGTTGTGCAAACGGAACAGGTACTGTAGTTTTCTCTGAAACCTTACCGCCTGGAGATTATGTTTTAGCCATGGATGGATATAGTATGATGAGTGGAAATTCACTTTGTTTATTCGGTTTTGATGCTCCATTTATTGAACCCTCAGATATAACTATAAATCTTAATACCACAAATGAATCTTGTGGTGAAATGGGTACTGCAGCAATAACTGTAATTACATCATGCACTGGAAATCCAACAATTGAATGGAGTACAGGTGAATTTGGCAATAGCATAGAAAATCTTACAGCTGGAGATTATTCTGTAACAGTAACAGATGGTGTTGACTGCGACACAGTAATTGAGAACTTTACAATAGTTGCCAATAATGACTTTTCAGTTAGTGCTTATACTACAGGCGAACCTTGTGATGAATCTATATCTGCAACAGCTGAAGTCTCCGGAGCAACACCTGGACAATGTACATACTCTTGGAATTCTACACCTGAGCAAACTACTCAAGTTGCTCAATTTACAGAATCTGGAACATATTCAGTAACTGCAACATTTGGCACATGCACAGCCACAGACAATGTAACTATTGACATATTAGATCATATTATAGTTGAAAATTTTTCTGATAATATTTGTGATGGCACAAACAGTAATTATGATGTAACATTTAATGTAAATTCAACAGGTGGAGGTGCAGCTGATTTTAATGTTGACACAGGTTCTGGAAACACACAATATAATGGATCTTTTTCTATGACAATACCTTCTCAAACACCATATAACATTACAGTTACAGATCTCAATGGATGTGACATCTATACTTACAGCGGTCTAACAGACTGTGGGTGTTCTACATACGCTGGAACTATGGGAGATTTAACTCCTCTTAACTTATGCGCAGACGAATGCAGTGATGCCTTAACTCATGATGGAAATCATTTTATTGATGAAGATACAGAATTGCTTGAATTTATAGTTCATGATGGATCTTATCCCGGAAATATTCTTGCAAGAAATTCAAGCCCTGAATTTTGTTTCTCTAATCTAGTTGGCGGAGAATATGACGTTACATATTATATTTCTGCAATTGCTGGTGAAGACCTTGGAGGTTATGTTAATCAATCAGATCCATGCTATTCACAATCACCTGGAACTCCAGTAGTTTGGTATGAAAATCCAATTGCTTTTATTAGTGCAAATGAATTAACAACATGTGGACTTGAAATAACACTAAACGCTGCTGAGCCAGAAACTGGTATGACCGGAACATGGAGTTCGTCAGGAACCTTTTTCCCAATTGAGGGAACATCTATAAATAGCCCTACTATTACTGTTTTGGTTAGTGAATATAATGATCAAGAGTTTTCTTTTACTGTAACAAATGGCATTTGTGCAGGTTCAGATAATGTTATGGTTCATTTCCTTGAAACTCCTACTGCATATGCAGGTGATGATTTTACAATTTGTGGAAACGTTGCAAATCTATCTGCAACACAAAGTGTTGCTGGATCAACAGGACAATGGAGTGGAAATGGTTCATTTACTGAAGCTACAAATCCAGAAACTGATGTTACAGCAGGTACTTATGGAGAAATTAGTTTTACTTGGCGTGAAAATGTTGGCATTTGTTGGGATGAAGACATTATAAATATAACATTTATCCAAGAACCAAACCCAACAGTTACAAATATTTATGATACAGTTTGTGGAAACACCGCTGAAATTGAAGTAATTAACGTTACATCTGCTGGTTCATGGGCAGCATACTATGAAGGAAGTCCATTAACTCCTGCACCTGATTATAGTTTAGGTATCAATTCTCCTATAACTAATGTAACAATCGGCAATTATCCTATAGATGAATATAGTAGAACTGTAGAGTTTATATGGACAGAAACAAATCAACAAAATGGTGAAGAATGTACTGCAACGGCAACTAAATATGTTACTTTTTCACGTGAACCATTTGCAAGTGTAGGAGCTTCAAACTCTGCTGAGATTTGTGGAAATTGTTTCACATTTGAAGCTGATACAGTAGGTAATGGCTGGGCTACTGGAACATGGATAAGCCCCAATTTAATTGCTTCATTCGATAATCAACATATCCCAGATGCCGAAGTTTGTATTGATCCTTTAGGTTCATTTGGAGATTCTGCATATGTTAAAGCCCCTTTTATTTGGGCAATGAGAAATACTGGCTGTACATCTGTTGACACTATGTGGTTAACATTTTACAAACAACCAATTGCAAATGCAGGATTAGATAATCAAGTTTGTGGTCCTGACTATCAACTTGGAGCTGTATTTGATTTAACACAATCAGATAGTTATACTCCTTTTGGAGAATGGACTGTGTATCAAAGACCTATACCATCAGCAGCTGCAGACATTAATCCCCAATCAGGAGATACTGTTGATGTTTCTGTTAGTCATTATGGAGAATGGGTTTTTCAATTCAGAGAAAACAATTCTAATTTACCATCATGCCATTCTACTGATACTGTAAGAATAGAATTTATCGAGATCCCAATTATAGATGCAGGAGAAGATCAAAACATCTGTGGAACAGATGCTCAAATGAATGGCATTTCGGGTGGATTTAATGGAACCTGGATTCCAAATGGAATCTCTTTTGATGATTTCAATGACCCAACTACAAATATTTCAACATCATCTTATGGAGAAATCGAATTTGTTTGGTTAGAAAGCAATGATATGTGTAGTGCAAAAGATACTGTTCTAATTACTTTCTGGAGAGAACCTGAAGCTACAATATTAACAGATCTTGAAGATTCAACTGTTTGTGGATTAAAATATTGTAACCTAAGAGCAGAAGCTCCTGGAAGTGGAATTACAGGATATTGGTTTACAATAAATCCTGCCACTACTTTTGATGATCCGTTTGACAACTTTACTTGCGCTACAGTTCCAAATTATGGATATCATGATTTTTATTGGATCGAAGAATCTGGGCCACAAATAGTTCCCGGATTCTGTACAGATACAGCTGGACCACTCACAATTCATTATATTGAAACTCCCGAAGCCAATGCCGGTATCGACACATTATTCTGTGGTTACAGTGGATATCTAAATGCTTTCCCAACTACTGGAACAGGTGTTTGGAGTACTCCTTCCGAAGAATTAGTAATAATTGAAAACATCAATGACCCTGAATCTTATGTTGAATCTACTGTTCTTAATACAGACAATCCAACTAATCCATATTTTTCATTCCTTTGGACTGAAGATGCTTCAAATGGATGTACAGACACAGATACTGTCAAAGTTATTTTTGCTAGAATCCCCGAATCCTCAATGAACATTATTCCTCCTAGATGTTTTGGAGAACAAGCGACTATAGTCGCTGCTGAAGACACTCTTCAACAATATACCTGGAATTTCTTTAGTGGGACAATCGACAGTACAAGCACTAACATATATGGTGGTGAATATGAGAACTTCGTATTCTGGAATAGTGAAGACACCCTCCATCGTGTTAGTTTGATTTCTACAAACTCATGGGGTTGTCAAAGTCCAATTACAATTGATACTGTATATGAACCATCTATTCCAGATTATAATGTAAGCTTAGTATCCGACACATGTTTACTTGGAAAAGGAGGCATTATTTTCCGCGATACAATCTCTGAGACCTCATTCTTTTGGCTAGATACTACTGTTGGGCCCACTCCTGGCGCACCTATTGACAGCGTATTTAACCTTCCTGCCGGAGACTACCTTATTAGAACTTCATATCAAACAGAAAATACTACTAACTACGCATATTATATAGATATCTTTGGATCTGCTTATTGTGTAGACACTTTATTATATGAAATAGAACCTATTGGAATGATAGAAGCTATTATCGATATTTCTCCCTTAACAGATATAGGTCATTTAGTCGCTCCAGAAGCTAATGTTATTTTCCTTAACAACTCTATTTATGACAATGTATCAAAACGTTGTGAATGGCACTTTGGAGATGAAATAACAGAAAAAAATTGTGATCCACAAATAGAGCATATATATACTGAATCAGGATGCTTTACACCTTATCTAGTTGTTATGAATCGGGACTTGCTTGAATGTAGAGATACGGCATTTATCACGCCATGTATTATAATTGATAATGAAAGCAGTATAGAAGTCCCTAATGTATTCTCTCCAAATGGAGATGGAATAAATGACTTCTTCCAAGTAAAAGCTCAAACTCTTGAATCTTTTTCCGGTGTAATTGTTAACAGATGGGGAAGAACAGTTTATGAATGGGAGAATTGGGAAGATTATGAAGCAGGTTGGGATGGGAAATTAAGTGGTGGCACAAGTGCATCTCCTGGGGTTTACTACTTTGTTATTACTGCTGTTGGCTTAGATGAAAATGAATATGAGTTATATGGATCATTACATTTATTAAGAGATTAAATTTAAAATCCCGGAAACGGGATTTTTTTTAAATTCAAACAACGAACATTCAAATAATTTTGTCTTTTAATTGTGAATTAGGTATCTTTGACTAGCTAAAATTATTATTGAATATGTAGTTAAGTTAAACATTAGAAGTTAATACCTAACTGATATATATGATTTCTTTTAAATATAATAAAACTCACTTATATGAAAAATCTAAAAATATTTTTAATAATATATCTAATAATGTTTATAACATTATTTTCTTTTGGTCAAATAACAGCTCCAACAGCATCAAACTCTTTTAGTACAAATTACACTCCCGGATTTTTAAATAATGGAGAAGAAAATGACGTTGTTTATGTGTTCTGTGCAAATCAATCAAACAGTAATGTTGGAGAATTAACTGTTAACTCTTCTGGATGCTCAGTTATTTGGTATGAATATGACGGTTATAGTTACTCTGAATTAGGTCAAATAGGTAGTACAGCAACAGGCTTAACTTCAGGTCTATACATGGCGCAAGTAGACTGTGGAGGAACAATTTCATGTTACCGTGCATGGGTTTGGGTAAATCAAACCTATGTTGATATTGATCCTATTGAACCAGGTTGTGAAACATTTACCTTAACAGCCGAAGCATCTGTGCTCGATAATTCTTTCATAATAAATGATCCTCCCGGATTAAACTTTGAAATAGATGAAAACACATTTATCAAAGTTTGCTTTTGGGCAAATCACACATCAGTATCTGACCTGGGTTTTTATCTAAAAGCTCCTGGAGAACAACTTACCGAACCTGGTAACACCGGAGTAGTTGCTCTATTGCCTGCTGCTGCCGACTGGGGAACTGATGGAACTCATCAAAGCAATCTTTCTATACCTTGGTCAGTTACAGGCTGTGATCCTGATGATGAAAACACTCCATGTAATCAAGGAAATCATATCGAAAATTTTTGTTTCTCAACTCATTCTTATCCCGGAGGACCTGAGTTAACTCCGGCTAATCCGACCGACGTACCTTGTGTATGTGATATGAGCGTACCTTTAGCTGGTGCATATGCTCCTGCCGAAACTTGGGATAATATTTATGGTTATATGGCTGGCGATCCTGGTTGGTCTGTGCAAATTTATGATTGCGAACAAATCGATTTTGGTGCATTAACTATGGCAACTCTAGTTTTTAGTACTGAAACAGAATGTGGTCAAACCACTTTTGTATACGATTCTGGAGAAATATATTCATCTATTAATGACAACTCTTGTGATGCATCAACAGCATCTGTATATATAGTTCCTCCTGAAGAACCAGCTGGGGAATATACAATCACATCAGAAATAACAGCTTACAACTGGTCTTGTACTGGCTCAGGATTTAATGGAACTGAACTATCTCACGATATTGAAGAAGGAACATCAGATTTCCCTCAGGAAACAAGTGATTTTATTTTAACTGTTACTGAAACTATAAATGTAACAGGTAATCCACAATGCGATGTAAACGATTCTGAAACATTTCTAACATTACCATCTGATGCAACTATTACCCCTGTTGGTGATGTATGTACTAATTCAACACCATTTGAATTGGAAGCAGTTGACGCAGGAGGAACGTGGTCAACAAATGCTCCTGAAAATTCAATAGTAAATAATATCTTTTATCCCGAAACTGCTGGAGAAGGCACTTGGACTGTTGACTATGAAATTGAAGGTCCTTGTCCCGACTCTGATCAAATTACAATAAATATTTATGAAAGCATCCATATTGAAAACTTTGCAGACACAGTATGTGATGGATCAAATGATAATTATGCCGTAACATTTGATGTTTTAGATGGATTAGGAAATAATGCTACATATAACGTTGATTTTGGCTCTGGAATATCAACAGAAACTAGTAGCTTTAACGAAAGTTTCGAATCTGAAACAGGTTATAGTATTACAGTAACAGACACTCATAATTGTAATGAATTTATTCTTGAAGGATACAGAAATTGTGGCTGTACTACATATGCCGGAACTTTAAACTCAAGTGAACCTATTCACTTATGTAATGGAGAAAGTACAAGTTCATTATCTCATAATGCGAATCATGTATTAGATGGTAATGATATGTATGAATTCGTGATTCATGACGGAAATTATCCTGCAACAATATATGCTCACAACTCAACTCCAGAATTTTTTCTATCTGATATTCCTAGCGGTAACACAGAGCAGTTTTATTACATTTCTGCAATAGCAGGAAATATTTTGGGTGTGCATGTTGATCAATCTGACCCATGTTATTCACAAAGTATTTCCACTCCTGTTATTTGGCATGCAAATCCAATTGCTCACATTGCTGAATCAGAAATTTCAGTTTGTGGTTTAAGTGTCGACCTAATAGCAAATGTTCCAGAACCCGGTCAAATTGGCACATGGAGTGGAAATGACGATTTTACACCTACTATTGGGAATATGCATACTAATGAATTATCTGTAATAAAAACACCCCCATATGGAGATATTGAGTTTACTTGGACTGTTGTAAACAACAATTGTGTAGAATCTGATAACATTATGGTACACTTTGTAGAATCCCCAAATGCATATGCTGGAGAAGATATAACAGTTTGTGGTACAGAAACAGAACTTGAAGCAGTATTTAGTCTTGCTACTTCAACCGGTCAATGGAGTGGAAACGGCTCATTTATTTCTCAAACTGATCCGGAAACTACAGTAACAGGAACAGGAACTCAAGTTTATACATGGAGAGAAACTAATGGAGATTGTTGGGATGAAGATAATGTTACCGTAATATTTGTTCAACAACCACAACCAACTGTATCTCCAAATGTTGATACTGTTTGTGGTATTGTTTATGATCTTAATGTTTTCAATGTTAACGGAACAGGATATTGGACAGCTTATCATGATGGAGATGTATATACTCCCGCTCCTTTTTATGAAGGAGGAAATAATATTCCTAATCCGACTGTTTACGTTGGTTATGGTAATGACTTATATGTTGATATAGACTTTATTTGGACAGAAACAATTCAATCAAATGGTATAGAATGTTCAAATACAACAACCAAAAGAGTAGTTTTTTCTAAACAACCTATTGCAAGTGTTGGCCCTTATGACGAAGCTGAAGAATGTGGAACATGTTTTACCTTTGATGCTGACACTACCGGTTCTGGATGGGCAACAGGAGTCTGGATATCTAAAAATATTATTGGTGAATGGCAAGATGGAAATCCTGATATCCCTAATGCAACATTTTGTATTGATTCAATGGGTAGCTTCGGCGATAGTGCTCATGTAGATGTTCAATTCTTATGGGTTATGAGAAATTATGGATGTACATCTATCGATACAATGAATGTTACTTTTTATCAACAACCTGATGCAAATGCAGGAATTAGTTATGCTGTTTGTGGAAACTATGCAGAACTTGGTGCTGTATATGATTTAACAGAAAATAGTTCTTATAGCCCTGCTGGAGTCTGGAGTGTTTTTGATGCCCCAGAGTTTGGTTCAGCTAATATAGAAAATTCAAATCTAGATACAACAGACGTATCCGTTTCTCATTTCGGTATTTGGACTTTTCAATTTAGAGAAAATAATTCTTTACTCCCAATGTGTTATGATACTGATACTGTTCAAATTGAATTTGTAGCAAATCCTGTAATTTATGCAGGTGAAGATCAAGATGTCTGTGGCACATGTACTGATTTAACAGCAACTACTGATGGCTTTTCCGGTTCATGGCTGGCTAATGGCTCTAATTACACTGATTATACAGATCCTAACACTCATGTTTGCCAAAGTGGGTATGGTTCTATTGATTATATATGGATGGAATCAAATACTGCTGTAACTGATTCGACTTTCCC
>CAYUWD010000138.1:0-9282 GCA_964448235.1 uncultured Bacteroidales bacterium
CATATTATTTAAGATTTTTTGTAATTTCAATATTCCTAATACTATACATAATGTTTAAAGTAAAAGAAAAGATTATTGACCTCGGCGACGGGAGAACAATAACCCTTGAAACAGGTAAGATGGCCAGACAGGCTGATGGTTCTGTTTTATTAAAAATGGGTAAAACAATGTTAGTGGCTACAGTAGTATCAGCTAAAGAGGCTAAAGAAGATACTGACTTCATGCCATTATCAGTTGAATATAAAGAAAAATATGCTTCATCAGGACGATTCCCTGGCGGATTTATGAAAAGAGAAGGAAGACCTTCTGATTATGAAATTCTTGTTTCAAGATTAATTGACAGGGCATTGCGTCCACTATTTCCAGATGATTTCCATGCCGAAACATTTGTAAATGTTACGCTAATATCTGCTGATAAGGATGATATGCCAGACGCTCTTGCAGGATTTGCTGCATCTGCAGCTCTTGCAGTTACAGACATCCCATTTAATGGACCAATCTCTGAAGTAAGAGTTTCAAGAATTAATGGAGAATTTGTAATCAATCCAAGCAGAGAAGAAAACGAAAAAGCGGATATTGACTTAATAGTTGCTGCAACTATTGACAATATTATGATGGTTGAAGGCGAAATGAATGAAGTTTCTGAACAAGAAATGCTAGATGCGATTAAAGTAGCTCACGATGCTATTAAAGTACAATGTCAAGCTCAACTTGATTTAAGAAAAGAATGTGGAATTGAAGGATTCAAAGAATACTGTCACGAAAAGAATGATGAAGACCTAAAGAAAAAGGTTTGGGACGAAACTTTTGACAGTGCTTATAAAGCTGCAATGATGCAAAGTACTGACAAACACGAAAGAAAAAAACTATTTGGAGAAGTTAAAGAAAATTTCTTAGCTCAATACAGTGAAGAAGAACGTGCTGAAATTGAAAAATTAGTAGGCATATACTATCACGATGTTGAAAAAGAAGCTGTTCGTCAGATGGTTCTTAAAGAACGAACAAGACTTGATGGTAGAAAAACAAATGAAATTCGTCCAATATGGTGTGAAGTTGACTATTTACCAGCAGTTCACGGATCAGCTATTTTTACCCGTGGCGAAACACAATCATTAACAACAGTCACTCTTGGAAACAAACTTGACGAACAAATGATTGATGGTGCGATGATACAAGGATACTCTCCTTTCCTATTGCATTATAACTTCCCTCCATTCTCAACTGGTGATGCAAGACCTTACAGAGGTGTTGGTCGTAGAGAAGTTGGACATGGAAACCTTGCTCACAGAGCTCTTTCAAAAGTAATTCCTCCAAAAGGTGAAGATTTCCCTTACACATTGCGAATTGTTTCTGACATCCTTGAATCAAACGGATCGTCATCAATGGCAACCGTTTGTGCTGGCACATTAGCAATGATGGATGCAGGTGTTAAAATATCTAATCCTGTTTCTGGTATTGCTATGGGACTCATTGCAGATCCTAAAACAAAAGAATATGCAATTCTTAGTGATATTCTAGGTGATGAAGACCACCTTGGAGACATGGACTTTAAAGTTTGCGGTACAACTAATGGGATTACTGCAACTCAAATGGATATTAAAGTTGACGGATTATCATATCAAGTTCTCGAAGAAGCTCTTTTACAAGCAAAAGAAGGACGTAAACACATCTTAGGAAAAATGTTAGAAACAATTCCTGAACCACGTGCTACGTATAAAGAGTATGCGCCAAGAATTGAAACAATTATAATTCCTAAGGATATGATAGGTGCTGTAATTGGCCCCGGAGGAAAAATCATTCAAGAACTTCAAGCTACTACAAACACAACGATTACTGTAACCGAAATTGATGATAAAGGTTATATCGAAATCACTGCTGATAACGGTACTGACATGGATAATTGTAAAGAAAAAGTATCTAACATTGTGAGAGTACCTGAACTTAATCAAATATATAAAGGTAAAGTAAAAGGTATTACTACTTTTGGCGCTTTTGTTGAAATCATTCCAAACTTCCAGGGACTACTTCACATTTCTGAAATCGACTGGAAACGCATAAAGCAAGTTGAAGACGTATTGAAAGAAGGTCAAGAAGTTGAGGTGAAAGTTATAGGAATAGATGAAAAGAGCGGAAAGATCAAACTTAGCCGTAAGGTTCTTCTTCCAAAACCTCCAAAAGAGGAGAAACCTGAAAAGAAGGATGAAAAATAATTCATATCAAGGCTGCAAATGCAGCCTTTTTTGCATTTTTCACCTCTTTTATAGTAAACTACTATATGAATTACATTTCCAAATTATTACTTTTATTTTTGTTTTCTGCAATAATTATTGTTTTCAATTCCTGTATAAAAGAAGAACCTGAAAAGTTATATATAATTACCGGGGATAGTTCTGGAATGCTTATCACAAATTATGATCAAACACTCGTTTTTACTTCTCCTGAATACTCAATTGACATTAACAATGACGGTATAGATGATATTGCTTTCGAAAAAGAATTAACCGGATCTGCCAATTTGGGTCACGATCTTATAGTGTTTTTTAAACCATTACATGAAAATGCAGAGCTTTTAGGGTACAGTACTATTGACACTCTTGTTGTAAGTTTTGACACTGTATTTACTGATCATGAAGAAGGCGTCACTGCAACTATAACATGCACATATCAGTGTTCATTATGCTGCGAAACCTATGATTCTATTCGTTCTTTAGAACCAACCTTCGTTTTATCATACTTACAAAAAGGCGTTACTATTTCAAATTCAAATGAGTTTTCAAATGAAAAGATATTACTTAAAGACTTTAGTTACTCCTTTAGTTATTATGATGGTGTGCAAAACGACACAAGTTATTTTCATCGAATAGTAAGCATCAATGATTGCCATAATTATCCTCCCAATAATATTATATACATTTGTGTCAGACTTAATAAATGTAAACTTGGTTGGATAAAAGTAATAATTTCAGAAGATTTAACAATAAATCTTTTAGAAACAGCAATTCAATTATAAATCAATACTCTTAAATAATATTGCCGGTTAATCTATTAATCTCCCTCACCTTCTCCTCCATCGCCAACGTACCATCTATCCAGTGAATTTTTATTCCACCTTTTTCCATTTTTCGAAACCATGTCATCTGGCGTTTTGAGAATCTATGAATTGCAGTATTTAATTGTGTAAAAAGTTCATTATAGGAAATCTTTCCTGAAAGATACCATGAAAGGAATTTATATTCCAGACCATAATACTCAAGGTTTTCGTGTGAAATTCCTGAATCAATAAGATTCTTAACCTCATCAATCATACCATTTTCTAAACGATGTCTTAATCTTTCAGTTATTCTGGCTCGTCTTGTATCTCTATCGTATAATATCCCAAATACTATAGGGTTCATCTTTGGAATGTTGTCCTGTTTGTATTGGTTGCGACTGTAATACTCTGCTATTTCAATTGCTCGAATAGCTCTCTTTGTAGTATCAAGATCACTCCTATTATGCATCTTTTTGTAAGATTTTAAGATCTTCTCAAGCTCCGAAATATCTAAATCCTGTAATTTTTGGCGTAAATCCTCATTAACCGGAACCTCAACCAGGTCGTAGTTTCTTAAGATTGCCTCAAGATATAATCCTGTTCCACCACAAACGATAGAAATCTTACCTCTAGTTTTAATATCGCTAAATACCTTATAAAAATCTTTCCGATATTCATACACATTATATTTATAGCCTGCATCAACAATATCAATTAGATGATAAGGAACTTCATATCCATCAACAGTATAGTCTTTAATATCCTTACCGGTTCCAATATCCATCCCTCTATAGATTTGTCGACTATCCGCACTAATTACCTCTGCTTGAATTTTCTTTGCTAAATGTGATGCAACAGATGTCTTACCACCTGCAGTAGCACCTGTAATAACTATTGGGTTATAAATTGTTAGCATCTTTAGATTTTTGAATTCATAAAAATAAGAAAAATACACTACTTTTGTCAACAATAAGATTATGAATATAAAAGAACATACAGATAAATTTATCAAAGTTCTGTTAAATCCCGCTATTGGATGGAAAAATACGAATTTCTCAGAATTAAGTTATAAAAATATTATTTTTCCATATTTAAGTGGAATATTAATAATCTGTTTCTTATCAAGAATAATTGGCAAATCACTTACATACTTATCTATTTCGAGCATTCAATATATTGTTTTATATGCAATTTTAAGTTTTTTCGTTGATTATTTATTCTTTATTGGAGTAGTGTTTTCGATTAAAATACTGATGCCATATTATGACGTAAATCCTGATAAAGACAAAGCTAGCATTGTTTTATTCATCACTTTAATTCCATTTTATGCCTCTGTTATTATTCTAAACTTATTTCCTAGTTTGTTTTTTCTTGCAGTAATTTCACTTTATAGTTTTTATATTTTATATTGCGGAACACTACATTATTTTAAAGTAAATAAAATCAAACAAATTATATTTTTCATAGTGACTAGTTTAATTATTATAGGTTTATATTTGATATTACATTTCACTATTATTTATCCATTTTTTGAATATCTTATCTAATTCAAATCAAAATTTTATAAACAGCATATAACATAAATAACATATTGCATATTATCACAAAATCATAATGAATAAAGAAATCACATATAAAAACAAAAAAGCGTTTTACAAATACGAATTATTAGAAAAAATAACTGCTGGAATTGTTTTACTTGGGACAGAAATAAAATCTATCCGTGAAGGTAAAATAAACTTCACAGACTCATACTGTGTTTTTAGAAATTCTGAACTTTGGGTAACAGGTATTCATATTGCAGAATATTCTCTTGGCACATGTAACAACCATGAACCATCAAGAGATAGAAAACTATTGGTTACAGCAAGAGAAATAAGAAAATGGCAAAAAAAAGTAACTGAAAAAGGTTTAACCATTGTACCATATCAATTAAAAATAAATGAAAAAGGTCTTGCAAAAATAGACATTGCATTAGCCAAAGGTAAAAAAATCTTTGACAAACGGGATGATATAAAGAATCGAGATAATAAAAGAGATTTAGATAGAATGAAAAAATATTAGTATGGCTTTTTATCTAATAATACTAAGCATCTTATCCTATCTTATTGGATCATTTAATTCTGCAATCTGGTTTGGTAAATGGTTTTATAATACAGACGTTAGAGAACATGGAAGCAAAAATGCTGGAGCGACTAATACATTAAGAGTTCTTGGATTAAAAGCTGCAATACCTGTATTTTTAGCAGACATTTTAAAAGCATATATTGCCGTTAATCTTGTTCATTTTATTCCTGGCTTATTAGGCGAAACAGAATTATTTTATCAAATAAAACTACTTTTCGGAATAAGTGCCATTTGTGGTCATATTTGGCCAATATTTTCAAATTTTAGAGGAGGCAAAGGAGTTGCTTCAATGTTAGGTCTTATTCTTGCCTTACACCCTGCTGCTGCTGGATTAAGTTTAGTCGTTTTTATTATTGTTTTTATTATCTCAAAAATAGTTTCATTATCTTCTATTAGTGCTGCAATTACCTTCCCTTTTATTGTCTATTTACTTCAAAATACAGATATAATAACTTTAAATTTATTTTCGATATTTGCTGCAATACTAATTGTTATAACACATTTAAAAAATATTAAAAGATTGTTAAAAGGACATGAAAAGAAAATAAGTTTCAAAAAAAAGACTTAATATTGTAAAAACATATTAAATTATTTTCAGTTACAACTATAATTTATTTTAAACAATATAGAAACTTTATACAGATGAACACAAAGATTATTATTTTTTTATTACTAGTTATATCTATTGTAGCCTGTAATACAAAACCTAAAGACATGAAGAATCCTATCCAAGAAGAACAATTAAAAGCAATAAACATTGCTGATCTTGACACAAATGTAAATCCTGCAGACGATTTTTATCAATATGCAACAGGAGGTTGGCAAAAAAACAATCCTCTACCGGATGAAGAAAGTCGATTTGGCTCCTTTGACGTATTAGCAAAAGAGACAAGTCAGAAAGTAAACGATTTAATAACAAAATTATCCGAACAGGATAATGAACCATATTCCATAGAATGGAAAATAGAAAATTTCTACTCTCTTGGAATGGATTCTATTAAGTTAGATAAAGACGGTCTAAATCCTGTACTTCCTGAATTCGAAAATATCGATAAAATACAAAATCAGGAAGATCTCATTAAAACAATTGCTTATCTTCATAAAGTAGGTGTTCCAACAACTTTCAATGTTTTTGGTTCTGCAGACCGTGAAGACAGTGATATGCAAATTGCTTATTTATATCAAGGCGGATTAGGCTTACCAAACAGAGATTATTATACATCTGATGATGAAAGATCAAAAGAAATTCGTGAAAAATATCTTACTCATATCGAAAGAATGTTGATTTTAGCAGGGGATAACGAAGAAACAGCTGCTAAAGATGCAAAAGATATTTATAATCTTGAATATAAAATGGCACTTAACTCAATGACAAACCTTGAATTACGCGATCCGTTTACAACAACTAACAGAATGGATATTAATGAACTAAAAAAAATAAGTCCTAATTTTGATTATCAGTTGTATTTTAATGAAATAAATCTTCCTGTTCCGGGAACTATAAACGTAAGTCAACCAGAATTTTTTAAAGCCCTTTCTAAAATTATTAAAAACACCGAAATTGAAGTGTGGAAAACCTATCTTAAATGGAATGTAATCAACTACGCTGCTCCGTATCTTCATACAGATGTAGTTGTTGCTAATTGGGAGTTCTACGGCAAGTTCCTTACAGGTGCATTAACTCAACAACCTCGTTGGAGAAGAGTTGTCAGCAAAACTAATTCTTGCTTAGGCGAGGCTGTAGGACAAATATTTGTAAAGGAATATTTTCCACCTGAAGCAAAAGAGAGAATGATTGGCTTAGTTGAAAACCTAAGAGCTGCTTTTGCAGAGAGAATAAAAAATCTCGAATGGATGAGCGAGGAAACAAAAGAAAAAGCATTAGAAAAACTTGCTACAATAAATGTTAAAATTGGGTATCCTGACGAATGGAAAGATTATGAGAAACTAAACATAGAAGAAGACTCATACTTTGCTAATATACTTCGTGCAAATCAATTTGAGTTTGAGTATATGATTAACAAAATTGGGAAACCAGTTGATAAAAGCGAATGGTTTATGAATCCTCAAACAGTAAACGCATATTATAGCCCCAATATGAATGAGATTTGTTTCCCAGCAGGAATCTTACAACCCCCATTCTTTTACATGAATGCTGATGACGCTGTTAATTATGGTGCAATTGGTGTTGTAATTGGTCACGAAATGACTCACGGATTTGATGATAAGGGGCGAAATTATGACTTGGAAGGAAATCTCAATGACTGGTGGACAGAAGAAGATGCTAAATTATTTGATGAAAGATCTCAAATTCTGGTAACACGCTTCGACAATATTAAAGTACTCGATGACCTTTATGCTGACGGCAAATTATCTCTTGGAGAAAATATTGCTGATTATGGAGGTCTAGTTATATCATATGACGCTTTAATGAAAGCCCTTAACGGCAAGACCCCTGAAAAAATTGACGGCTTTACTGCTGAACAAAGGTTTTATCTTGCTTATGCTAAAATATGGGCACAAAATATCAGAGACACCGAAATTAAACGTCGTACAAAAGAAGATGTTCACTCACTTGGAGAATGGCGAGTTAACGGACAATTACCTGGTATCGAAAATTTCCACAAAGCGTTCAATATTAAACCTGAAGATAATATGTATCTTCCTCCTGAAAAATGGGCACATATATGGTAAAACTAAAACCTGCTTAATGCAGGTTTTTTTATACATACAGCCAACATTTTCAAACCTCCTGAAAATGTTTAATTTATATATAGTTTATATCAATTTAATTTGTATTTGTATTCTATTTTTGCTAAATTTGTAAATAGCTGTTGAAATACGCTTAGGAAAATATTATTTCTAGAAGCAATAGTGTTGTTGTAAACATAATATTTTTTAACAAATATACTAAAAGCCATGTATTGCAAAGTATACATACAATCATATATATATTCATTAATTAGGCAACCTGCTACTTTTATTTTCGTCAATTATACATCTAATATTATTAGGAAACTAAATATATAACTATGAAAAACACTGTTTTACTAATTATTGCCGTGACCTTAAGCATTATGTCTTATGGTCAGATTAAGTCATTTACTCTTATATCAGGAAAAGAATACCCTAACAATACTAGGACTCAATATTTGCAATTGGATCAAGCTGTAAATCAAGACTATCATATCGAAATCAAAGGGGAAATCCTTAGTCATCCGTTGATTACAAATTTTTCTTTTTATGATAAAACCGACTATTCTCAAATTATGTTTACATCCGATATCTCTTTGAACGGGAATGACATTATTGATATAATGAATCAAGTTATCGAAAAAAGTTCGATTACTTCAGAAAATACAAATTCTAAAGTAATATCAACTCAAGACAAATATTTGTTTTATAAATTTAACATCAGTGATACTTTAGATGAAGCATTAAAGAAGCAAATAATTTCAGCTTTATTAAAAGACCCTTCAATAGTTGATGTTAAAATTTCTTCACAAGAAATGAAAATAAAAACAATCCGAGAAATGACATCAGACGAAATAATCATTTTAGTATCTGAATTAGATTTTGAGATGACTCCAATAATAAGCCAATAATATAAAAGCCTTTTCCATGAAGAATATCATTTACTCAATAAGATTCGATAATATGAAACAATCAATATTTATTCCAGTATCTTTAATTCTATTTTTTGTTTTTTCAACAAACCTAGTTTTTGCTCAACCATCAAACGATGATTGTTCCGGAGCTATAGAGTTAACTCCTGCAGCAACTTGTACATATTCGACATATGACAATACTGGTGCAACCGATTCAGGTGAAGGAACTCCAGGGTGTTCAAGTATAGGTCCTGATGTTTGGTTTTATATTATAATTCCGGCAAGCGGAGCAGTTGAAATTGACACGGAATCAATTGATTTTACTGATTCTGGAATGGCAGTATATACTGGTAACAACTGCAATGGCCTAACTGAATTAGACTGTGACGATGATGGGGGAACAAGTTTAATGTCATATTTATCTCTGTCAGGTTTAACTGCGGGGGAAACATTATGGATTAGATTCTGGGAATACGGTGGAGGAAGCGAAGGGCAATTTGGAATTTGCGTTACTGA
>CAYUWD010000139.1:0-9105 GCA_964448235.1 uncultured Bacteroidales bacterium
TGAGTCATTACCTTTTTCAAATATCTTTATTGAGGGTACAGATTATGGTGCATCATCCGATTTTGATGGTAACTACATTATAAGCGGTCTTAAACCTGGAATATATAGACTTACTGTATCTTCATTAGGTTTCGACACTAGGATTAGTGAAGAAATCCAAGTTAGCCCTGGTAAAATAGTAAATCTTGATATTCAAATGAGAGAATCTGCTTTAACTTTAAATGAAGTAACTGTAAAAGCTCAAATGTTTGAAAAAAGTGAAGAATCTCCAATTTCATTAAGAAGTATTGGATTATCGGAAATTGAAAATTCCCCTGGTGCAAATAGAGACATCTCAAAAGTAATCCAAAATTTACCTGGTGTAGCTGCTTTACCTGGACAAAATAGAAATGATATTATTGTTAGAGGTGGAGCATCGAACGAAAGCAAGTTTTATTTGGATGATGTTGAAATTCCAAACATTAATCATTTTGCAACCCAAGGAGCTAGTGGTGGAACTAATGGGATACTTAATGCAGATTTTATTAGAAATGTTGATTTCTACTCAGGAGCTTTTCCTGCAAACAGAGGTAATGCCTTAAGTGGAGTTTTCAACTTTAAACAAATAGATGGCAATAAAGAAGAAACACGTTTTAAAGGAAGTCTCGGTGCTGCAGAATTATCTCTAACATTAGATGGCCCAATAGGCGAAAACACAACCTATGTTATATCTGCAAGACGTTCATATTTAAACTTCTTGTTCCAACTAATAGGATTACCATTTTTACCAACCTTTAACGATGCTCAATTTAAAATCAAAACTAAACTAAATGACAGAAGTGAATTAACGTTTGTTGGCCTTGGTGCTTATGATGTAAATGTACTTGATAGAAATATTTCTGATCCAACAGAATTCCAATCATATATACTTGGATATTTAAATGAAAGTGAGCAATGGACATACACCTTAGGTACTGTTTACAAACGTTTTAGAGATAATGGTTATACAACATATGTACTTAGTAGAAACATGCTTAATAATAGGTATTACAAATACATTAACAATGAAATTGATGATGCCAATTTATTAAATAACTATTCTTCTTTTGAAGCCGAGAATAAGTTTAGAATCGAAGATTTCTTTAAAACAGATAATAATTTTAGAATCAATTATGGTCTTAACTTTGAGTATGCTAGATATTATAACAGCACATATTTAAATGTCTTCACTCCTCTTGGACAGCAAGAAATAACTTACGATTCAAATTTAGACATGTTCAAATATGGAGCATTTGGACAAGTATCTAAATCGGTTTTAGCAAATAGACTCGCTCTTTCTCTAGGTATAAGGTTTGATGGTAACGAGTACTCTGAATCAATGTCAAATCCTTTAGAGCAGTTCTCACCAAGATTCTCAGCATCTTTTGATATTAGCGACAAACTAAGTGTAAATATGAATGCTGGGAGATATTATCTTGTTCCTAATTACACTAGCTTAGGCTATAGAGATATTAATGGCTTATTGGCAAACAAAAACAATGGCATTAAATATATTCAATCAGATCATTTAATAGCTGGATTTGCTTACAGACCAACAGGTAGATCTATTATTACAGTAGAAGGTTTCTATAAATTATATGACAAATACCCTTTCTCTGTTAAAGATTCTCTAGTATTAGCATTTAAACCAGTTGATTTTGGTGTTGTTGGTGATGAAGAGATTTCAAGCATTGGTCAAGGTCATGCTTATGGATTTGAGGTATTTTCTCAAAACAGATTTGAAAATGATTTTAATTTAAGTGCCTCATACACATTTGCTGTTAGTCAATTTAAGAATCTGGATGATAAATATGTATCAACTTCATGGGATAACAGACACATACTTACAGTAACAGCAACCAAAAAGTTTAAAAACGATTGGTTCATTGGATTAAAATGGAGATTTGCAGGTGGACTACCTTACACTCCTTATGATTTAGAGACAACATCTAACATACTTGCATGGGATTTAAGAGGAACTCCGTATTTTGATTACTCACAATTAAATGAATCAAGATTCAATCCATTTCACCAACTAGACTTAAGAGTTGATAAAACATTTTATTTTAAAAAATCATCTCTAAAGTTCTACATTGACATCCAAAATGCATACAATTTTAAATCACAAACTCAGGATTTATACTTAAATACAGATGTTGATGGAAACGTACAAATTGATCCTAGCAATCCAACAAAATATTTATTGAGAAGAATCCCATCGGATGGTAGTGGAACTGTTGTTCCAACTCTTGGTATTATTGTCGAATTTTAAAACTATTGATTATGAAAATCACAACTATAATAACAGCAATTCTAATACTTACATCTTTTAGTGTTCAATCAGATGGGATAGTTCCATTTTGTAAAAAGAAGAAAACTAAAGAAAAAGAAGTTATTGAAGTGAACATTGATGGCAAAGGCTATTCTTTCGAAATAAGTTTCACCAGTGGCAAAGGTCATAACAATCCTTCATTTGCTATTTGGATGGAGTCAATGAATGAGGAGTATATTCAAGAACTTTTCGTGACAGAATCAGTAGCAACAGGCATCTATAGATTTGGAGACTCAAGTACAGGAGAATGGAGAGCTGGTAAGAAAATGTATAAGGCAACTCTACCATATTTCTTTCACAAAAGAACAACTGAAGCCAAAGCACTAAATGAGGAAACAGCAATTATTGACGCATATACTGGTGCAACTCCACAATCTGACTTTATTCTCAAGACAAAATCTGAAAGTAAAACCAATGATAAATTCAGAATAATATTAGAAATAAACCAAGCTTGGGATAGCAATAATTATTGGAACAATGCAAAATATCCAAACGAAAAAGAATACAAGAACTCTTTGCAACCATCATTAATTTATGCTGTAACGATAGACCCAAATAATCTAATGGAAGAATATACACTAAATCCAATTGGACACGGACATTATGCCGGACACGATGGTAAATTGTATACCGACATTAGCACTTTCACTACAGCACTCGAAATTGCATCAGAAATAAAGATATATGTAAAATAAAAAAAGGTGTCATAAATTTATAATCCTGACATAAAAATAATCATTTTAAAATAATATCCTGCGAATAATTCATATTCTAATGCAGTTGTAGATTTACTAATTTATAAATGATACTTCCAGCTAAATCAATTAACTCAATTTCTGTAGGTCTGTCATCAATATAAGGAAATGCCGCTGTAAATAATTTTTCAAATCAATTTAGATAAACCGTTAGTTATACCAATGTAACCACATAATGCCACATATAAATTGATTGTTTTTGTTTCTGCTTCGTTAAAAAATATTTACATAACTCTGTTTTGCGCATATTTTTTGCCTTGAATAAACAGAAAAACAATCTGCTATCCCATACGGCATTTTGTAATTAAATTGGTATTACCTCTAATTTGACAACATTGAGGATTAAGCAAAATGTTGGATCTAACAATCTATTTAACGCACTTCATTTTGTAAATAAAAAATACTGAGGTACTTATTATTGCCATAAACAAGATAAAAAACGCATCATAACCAAACTTACTGATTATTGCTCCAGAAATTAAAGGAAAAATTGCTGGAATAATATTTCCTGCACCTGCAAAACCAGCATACAGTGCCCTGTTTTCAGTTCCTGATATCTCAAGCAATACACCATTAAGAGTTATTAAATATAGCGAAACAGTAATTCCTCCTAAAACAAATATTAAATATAAAAATGATGAATCGGAAATTAACATAGTAGAAATAATTAATAACAGTGATACAAACAAGTTCATATATAGTAAAATACTATATCGCATTTTTCTATTAAATATTAAAACAAAAGCACTAACACTAACTACACCAATAACTTTAAACAACAAAAATGTTCCAGTTTCACCGCTCCCTGTTAAAAAGACATCCTTTGCGTATAGAATAACAAAAGGAATAAATGAAACAATAATGCCCTGTGTATTAATAAATCCTAGAAAATAAACCAATTTATTATTATTTTTTAATTCAGCTTTCATGCTCTTAAGAAAACCAGAAACTCCATTAATTTTACTACCCGAAGGAATTGGTTCCTTTAAACGCCAAAATCCAGCAGAGGCAACCAAAAGAGCAAGCCCACCAATTACAAACATTACAGAATAATTAACGGGAAAATCCCAAGTAACCAGCAATCTTTTAGCAAGAAAAGCTGTCGAAACCACTATAATACCACCTACAATTTGCTTAATTGAAAAGAATACCTTACGCTTCTCTTGAGCTATAGACTTTCCAAGTAAATCAACATAACTAATGTTTGCAAATGCACCACTTAATGAAAATATCGTGATGAAAACAAACATAAATATTAAAGCCATAGAAGAAGCTTGTCCCGATAAATTATATAAAACTATTGCTAATGCAATTAAAGATAATACTCTTGCGTTTATTCCAGCTAATAGGTATTTCTTTTTATAAGGTATATTACTAACCATTGGAGCAAATATCAACTGTGTAAAACTTGAACCTCCCATCATAATTGCGGATAGAATCCCAATATGCATAGCAGAACCTCCAGCCTCAACTACCATTGCAGGAATTATTGTATCTACATCAATAAAATTCTGAGCAAGTGATAAAAAAGCCGCATGCCAAAGAAAAGACTTAAAGTTTTGTGATGATATTTTAGGACTTAATTTCAACTCAAAATATTAAGAAGTTAATACTATTTATATTAGGTATTCTAATAATACAAATTTAGAAATAATATATTGGGTATAAACGGTATTTGTAAAATTACATCATCACCTCTGTTGCACCAAAACCATACTCTCTAAATGAAGCATCTTCATAATGTAATTTGTACTGTTTTTGTAACGATTCTCTAATTGCATCTTTCAAAGTACCATTACCAATACCATGAATTAAAATAACCTTACCAGCCTTTCGTGTAATTGCATCTGTAATAGTACTATGAAATACATTCATTTGTTTTTGGATAATCTCAGCATTACTCATTCCAATAACAGAATCAACCAAACTATTTATATGCAAATCGACCTCAATTGTTTCAGGAGTTTTGCGTGGTTTAAATCTTTTTGATTTATCTTCCTCAGACTCATCTTTATCTTTCCTTTCAAGATTATTTTCAAAATCTTCTTGAGTTTTTACAGATTCTCCTAAACCGGGTTTCTCTACCAACAACTCAAATAAATATGCTTTTTCGTCAAAAAAATCATTATCAATAAAGACATGTTCCTGGAAAAACTTCAACGGGACTATTTTAATCTTTCTTTCTACCATATCATGCAATGTTTGATACGGATGGTCGTAAAATACAATTTGAATAATCACTTCTTTTGAAAGATTTATTTGTTCCCTACTTAAGGTCCCAACACTAATTTTAATATTTGGTTCCAGAACATTAGCATCAATCTTATTTATACAATCATCGCATCTTAATACAATATGATAGAACATATAAAAGTCCGAATCATTAACCAAATATGCTTCAAACCCATCAAATTCATCAGTTTTTTTTCGTAAAAATCCGAACAGAATTTCAGAAATATTATCTCCTGTTATTTCTGGCTCATCTATTACTTGATTTACTTGAGATTCAATATTTCTTTCTTCAGACTTTACAACATTTTGAACTTCCTTGACAGCTTTTTCAACAAGTACTAGTTCCTTTTCCGGATAAGGATATTCAAACTCATCTGCATCCTGTACCAAAACCATATTTTTAGATAAAATTTTTACAATTGTACCACCTCCTACATCATTTAAAAACCTGACTTTATCTCCTATTCCTAAGCTCATAATTATATTTTTTACAAAAGTAGCAAAATTAAAAGGATAAACTTCAGTAATCAAATCATAATTCTATTCATTATAGCTAAAAAAGTCTTTATTCAATGTTTGTAAACTTATAAACGTTTCTTTTAATGGTTTTTCATTATTTTTGCACAAATTATATTGAATGGATATCAATCAAAATATTAAAATAAACGTATATAATTACGATCTCCCCAACGAGAGAATAGCAAAATACCCATTGGAAAAACGTGACTCCTCACAATTACTAATTGGTAAAGATTGTCATTATTCAAAAGATACTTTTTCAAATATTTCAAAATATTTACCGGCAGACAGTCTACTTGTGTTTAACAATACAAAAGTTATTAATGCCCGAATGCATTTTCAAAAAGAAACCGGTGCTCTTATTGAAGTATTTTGTCTGGAACCTATTTCACCTGTTGACTATACAATGTCTATGGCTTCCAACAATTCATGCTCCTGGAAATGTCTAATAGGTAACAGCAAAAAATGGAAATCAGGAAAATTATTTAAGTCACTCAAAATATCAGGTCAGAAACTAATCATTTCTATTTCAAGAGTCAAGCAAATTGGTAATTCTTTCGAGATACTCTTTGAATGGGATAATCAGAATGTTCATTTTTCAGATATACTTGAGCATAATGGCAATATTCCAATTCCTCCCTATCTAAATAGAGAATCTGAAGAAGGAGATAAACAGAGATATCAAACCGTTTACAGCAAACCCGAAGGCTCTGTTGCAGCTCCAACAGCTGGCCTACATTTTACAAAAAAGGTTTTTGAAGATTTAAAGAATAAGAACATTGATTTAGATTTTGTTACACTTCATGTTGGTGCAGGGACTTTTCACCCTGTAAAAGCTGATAATGCCCGTGAACATGAAATGCACACAGAACACTTTATTATCAATCAACAAAATATTAAAAATCTTATTGATAATTTTGGAAATATCACTGTAGTCGGAACTACTTCAGTTCGCACATTGGAAAGTTTATTTATAATTGCTTGTAAAGTATGGCATAACCCAATGTGTTCTAGTTATATGTTCAAAATATCGCAATGGGAAGCATACGATGATAATAATTGTGTATTAAAAAACAAAGCCAAAGAAGTTCTTGAGAACCTCTATAATTGGATGTTTTCGCATAACTACGAACAACTGAACTGCTCAACACAGATAATGATAGTTCCAGGATATAAATTCGTACTAACAAACAGACTTATTACAAACTTTCATCAGCCAAAATCGACACTTTTACTTCTACTTGCAGCATTTATTGGCGAAAATGAATGGAAAAAAGCCTATGAATTTGCAATGAATAATAATTTTAGATTTTTAAGCTATGGGGACAGTTGTTTGTTTATGTAGCAATTAAAGATTATTCTATTTCAAATTACCTGTATTTATGATTTTAGACAAAAACTTTCCTTTCTTTTATTAAATTTGTCTAGCTTAACAAACATAAATCTATTATATTTGTTATTTAAGTTTAAAAACTTACTAATACTATGAAAAAGACTAAACTACCTGCAAACCTTTTACTCTATATGGGTTTATTCTCACTTGCTATTGGAGTAACATCAATTGCAATGCCTGAAAATTTTCTTAAAACAGTAATTATATCTATAGGAATAATTATTGGACTTAGTGGGTTAGTAACACTACTTTTAAGACTAAAAAATAAAAGTGAGAAAAAATTCATCCAATTAGTATGGATTATTGGCTCATCAATAGTAATGCTTATTGGGCTCATACTAGCAATTTTCCCCACAACATTCATTGATGTATTCATAATTGTTTTAGGTGGAACACTGGTTTTAGGTGGACTTATCCAACTCATTATGAGTTTAAACTTTCAACCACTTAGTAATACAGCTAAAGTTTATCTTGGGTTCTCTATTTTAATGATAATTGGAGGGACAGTTATGGCAGCAAACCCATTTGAAGCTGCAAAAGGTATTACTGTTTATTTTGGAATAATAATGATAATCTTTGGTACAACAAACATTTTGATGTCGTTTTGGATTAGAACGAAAGTTGCAAAAATAATTAAAGCTGAAGAAGTGTTAGATAAAAACAGATCTATCATTAAAATTAAAGCTGAAGATAAATAAGTTTATCATTTAATAAACTTTCCTGTTTTAGACTTCTTAAATTTATATATATCCTCTGGTGTACCAGTAAAAATAAGTTCTCCTCCTTTTTCCTGACTTCGACGCTGGGACACCCAAATTAGAAATCAAATAATTTAGCAAGTTGTATTTGCTCATCATTTAGAAGTAAAACTTCTTTAAAAACCTCGCCAGTACTGAGATTTATTATTTCTACTCTGTAAATAGTTTTTGCTATATCTATTATTTGTTCGCATCCAAATTTTGCCTGTTTTTCTTTTAACTGACGTTCAAACTCCTTATAAATTTTATTTGCAACAAAATTGATAGTGTTGTGTGCCTCAATTCTTTGTTGTAATCGATGATAAATTTGCCTTATCTTTAAATTGTGTTTAGAGACACGGAATACTTTCTCGATTTTCCATAGCTGACCAGAAAAAATAATGGTTTGCTGACCTTCAAAATGTTTAAAATAGTCAAGTCTATCCTGATAAAGTTGATCTATATCTTTTTCATTGGCAGAACTACGTATCACATGGGATTTATTGTTGGTGAACATACAAAATATATTTTTCAATCAATATAGTTTTAAGGGGGTAGTTATACACAAACAAAGTTCCAATGAATTTTCGGAAGTGTAAGAGCGTTGGCCTGATCAGGTAGGCGGCAGCTCTAGCGGTGAATATAAATGAATAGAATTGTGGCAAGCCGACATGTCGTTTATAAAATAAAGCACCATTAAAGAGTATTATAAATGCTTTGTTTTATACCAGGTTGCCTACAATTGTTTTATTTATAGAGGTGGGTTGAAAGTATTACCTGATCTTGATTCTTTGTAACTTTCTCATTAAGGAGAAAGTTAGAGGATTTAAGAAAAAAAATAATTATTTCTTATGAAAACAAATCAATCCATAAGAAGCATTTACCAACAAGAATTATGAAGTGATCCAGAACTATCGATGGTTTTTATTAATTTGTATTTACCAGAACTCTTATCTATGACTTGAATGCTGATTACACCACATTTATTTTTCTTTTTTCGAACAAAAAAATGGTGCAAATATACGTCTGGGACACCCAAATTACACAACAATTTTATCTTAATTTGCTTATAATCTTTAGTTTAAGCTTTTGGGCTATAAAAACCTGCGGAACTCAGGA
>CAYUWD010000140.1:0-8992 GCA_964448235.1 uncultured Bacteroidales bacterium
TTTCATCCGTGTGGTCATCCCTGAAGGTTATGCCACAGGTAACCGTGTTTTCGGGTTAAAAAATACTTCCCAGAATAATCCCCACTACCTTCCCTGCTCTCTACACTATATACAATCTGCAACTGATCCCCAGTAGTCAAATTCATATCATCATAATCACCAGCCTTATTCCCAAAATATACAAACGGATAAACATCCCCATCACTTACATTCTCCTTCAAAAAAAACGTTATCTTCTTCCACTCATATCCATTAGCACTTACTCCAGTTACATACTCCGGCTCCTTTACCAAAGTACCAAAAAAATTCCTTAATTCCATATCATATCATCTTTATATTTAACATAAAACAAATATAAACAATCTTATTAACAATTGTCAATAACTTAATAACCTAATTATCAACATACTTATAAACATCTATACTTATACCCCAATACCTAATATAATACCCCCCATATAATACCCCCCCCTGTATTAAAGGTACCCTTATTAGACTCCCCCCAAGTTTTGTGAAATGGAAAACATATTTGTTTAATTAAATTTTATTATTATTATGGCTATAATTAGCAAACTATCAGCACCAAAGGATATTAATCCTTGGGCTACAGGAAAATTTCTTAGTGAATGTGAAGATGGCGTCTATGATGCTAAAGTTATTGCGGTTAAATACAATGGTAGTAAAAACACAGCTACTGCTCGTCTAGAAATAGATGGCACTGTCTATTCAGTGGATTTAACTAAATGTCCAAACGTAACAACTGAAGGTGATAAACTTGGATTCGAAGAAGATGAATTCGAAGTAGAAATACTAGATGGCGAATTCGTTGAATTCGAATATGAAGAAGTTATTAGTAAACCTAAGCGTACTAGAAAATAAAAGTAAGGGCTAACGCCCTTATTTTTTTTATTTTTTTTATTTTTTTAGTAGTCTTATGCGTGGTCTGCGTGGTCACAGCAGTAATAATTGGTGCAAATTACTATTGTAGTAATTGGTCTTATATATTAATAGGTATATATAGGGTTTAGGTCTATAAGATGCTCAAACCAATTTAAATTTATTTATTATGTTAATGCCTAAAGATTTTATTCAAGTTAATATCAAAGCTCAAAATGGAGAAGTAATTACATTTTATCTTACCAGTAAAATATGTATTGTTCCTGGTGTAAATATTCATTATATTCCTGAAAAGCATTTTAAAGTCATGAAAGATATCTTTCCAGAAAACACTAAAGATATTGTTTATGAAGATAGTATGGATAATGCAATAGCAAATGCAGCTGCAGGATTTTATAATTTATTAGAAATGACTGTTGCTACTACTGGAGTAAATACTAAAGCAATTGCTGTTGGTAATGATGATGTTAATTTACTTCATTAAACTTATATTGGTTTCCGAAAGCATAGAAATATGTGAGTAGGAAGCCATTTTTCTACCAAATGCAGTTTATTTAGATAAAACCCTCGTATATTTGAGACCGTTTTTCTACGAACTGCATTTTTTAACATTTATTTTCTGCTAAAATAGATGACTTAACAACATCTATTTAAATCCTCTATAACACTCTAATACCAATACATTAAACACTATACAACAAAGACAAAGAAAATTGGGTGGATACCTGAATTAAGTTGTTTAGTTATGTATGTTTATAGGTGTATGTTTTAATAGAGTATAATTTCAGTGATTGTAAATTATCATTACTACTATGATATCAATCATTGATAAATATTTGTACGGTCTATGATAGTATTTATAGGCTGTTTTAAGGAGTTTTATTATTTAACCTATTGTTTTACCAATTAAATAAACTTATTGTGAAAAAAATACATGTAATTATTTTAGGGGTTCTTATTGGAGGGCTATTAATAGCATTAACTTATGCTTGGATTCAAATCAATGATGATATCTTAATTGTACCTATTGTCATTGTTTCTATTTTATTTGGTTTTGTTTTTGGCATTGATACTGATACTCAGAAACTAATTATTCCTAAAGATAAAATCAGTGATAAAGATTATAAGATGATAATTGATTCACTTAATAGAAACAATATTAAGTATAGATTTGAGTCTGATCATACTCATCTAATTTTAATTGTGTCTAAGAAATATGATATTTTAAATTTGTCTTATAGGATAGGTTTAATGTGTGCTTATAAAGAATGCACACAATTATTAGAAGAAAATAGATAAATAATTTAAGGAGTAGAGTATAAATATGCACACGTTCTTTATTTAGCGGTTATTACCACATCAAGGTTTTAATACTCATATGCATATACTCCTTTTTAATGCTATAACCTATGATAGCAATTACTATTATACCAACTAAAGATGTATTCTTTGGACTAGAGCTTAATGCTCTTATGAATAAAATCAGAACAATTACTATTGATAATCCTATTGATATTGATCTGGATAATAATACTGGATTAGTATCTAAAATATCTGTTGGTATTAAAGGATTATCTATAGTAGAAGTAGAATCTATTGTAAAAATATTTAACCAATTATAAATTATGTTTTATACTTTAATCATTGAGAATGACCAAGAAAGGTTAATTAAGAGAGATAATAATTATACTATAGTAGAAGGTATTAATAGAATTAAAATTCATTCTGATGGCTTTATTGAAAGAAATAAAGCTATATTTGATGTAAATAAATCAATAGTGGTATCTTTAGCTATAGAAGCTAGTGAACCATATAAGAAAAGAAATAAGATAAAAGAGTTATGCGAAGAACTATTTGATTATTAAAAATGTGTTTTAAAGAATACTTGATTCTATTAGTAAATAACCTTATTAATATTTAACGAAATCAAAACAATAACTAATTAGAATAAATATACCATATCCTTGCAGTGGTGGTCAATGGGGAAGATAGAAAACTGTAGTATTCTTTTTATTTTTGAATTATGAGAATTATTAAGAGAAACAACGGAAACGACATTAAAATTTACGCAACTACTTTAGAAGATGTTGCTTTTGAGCAAATTAAAGAGCTTGGAGAGTTTGAGCCTTACACAGATTCTAAAATTAGAATTATGCCGGACTGCCACGCAGGAGCAGGATGCACAATTGGTACTACAATGGAAATTAAGGACAAGATTACTCCTAATTTAGTTGGTGTTGATATTGGATGTGGAATGCTTACTGTAAAGCTTAAAGAAACTGACATTGATTTACAAAAGCTTGATGCTGTAATTAATGAGTTTATTCCAAACGGCTTTAATATTCACACTGAACAAAAAGCAGAGTTTGATTTTGATAGGCTGATTGCTAAAAACTTAAATATTAACCGAGCAAAATTATCAATTGGCGAAACTAACACGGATAATGAAAGATTTGAGAATCTTAAAGAAATGTGCGACTTGGTCAATAACCTAATAACAGATATTGATGATATGGCATACATAAATAGAGATTCGCATCAATTTTCAGTTAAACGAGCTTCTGAATATGCTTCTAATTTTCTAACTAAAACTATCGGCATATCTGAGTAACTTAATTGGCTATAACGGTAGGTATATGGTTAGTGCGCCTACCACAAACGATTAAATTAATCACTAACCTTCATTGGCGCATTAACTATATACAATGTTGTGTGCCGTTAATTTAAGAATTATGAAACTAACATTTGGAAAACACAAAGGAAAAACAATAGCCGATTTAGTAAACGAAGAAGAATACAGTTACATTGTATGGCTTGAAGAAAATGTAGATAGTGTGAGCGTTGATAAGGAAGTTTATGAATATTGTAAGAACGAACTATTTGTAGATAAGATAATGCATGAAGCAAAAATGGAAAGCGAACACGGTGATTGGGGGTGCAGAGACTAATGGCACACAACGTGTCGCAGCTAAACGCTGTTAGCGATTTGGAACACAAAATTATCAATTTAAAATAAATTTAATATGGAAAACGAAAAATTGAATAAAGAAGAAACCGCCAATAGCGATTTAGGTGCTGTTAGCGGTAGTGCTTTACCTGATGGTTGGTTAGATTGGAATACACTTTCACTTGACCAAATGGTAGAGTATTTGAGAAAAAAATATATGTTTAGTAGTAGTGGAGATGCAAAGTGTATTTATCATTTGATAGATTTCTATGATAAGCACAAATAGCATTACCGCTAACTACTTTATATATCCAATGTTATGTATAGCAAAACAGATTCAATATCAATAGATTACGCTTTGCATTGGCAGCTAAAAGCATATCCACATTATAAGTTTACTAAATGTGGAAAATGTTTTAATGTTAAAACTGGTAATCAAATAAAGCAAGTTTTACAAAACAGGTGCATTGGATATCGTATAAATGGTAGATTCAAAAGTTTATCATGTTTAAGAAAAGAGTTAATTCCTATTTCTAAACCCGATTGTCCTTTTTAATACTCGTTATTGCCACTGTTAACTAATTAATCTATATTTGCAATATAAGTATTAATAGATTTTAGTAAAATATAAATCGTATAAATGCTATTATTATTTAAATTATGAATTTCAAAACTCCAAACGATATACCTGCAGATCAAGCGCGAAAACTACTCTTGGAATTTCTCAATGAGTACATACACATTACTCCAAGGTCTATTTGTGGACTTGCCAGAAACATAAATGCTAATCGCAGTAACCTAAGTCGTAGTCTTAATCCCGAAACTTCAATTAATGTTGATACTTTAATTAAGGTTTTGAATGAACTTAATATTGAGCTTATTTTAAAACCTAAATATCCTATTATTCGTCTTGTTAAAAAAAAATAACCTTTAATTTATTTATTATATTCATTTAATTTATTATATTTGCAATATCGCAAGATAGAGCAGCTGGTAGCTCGTTAGGCTCATGCTCTTGCAACACCTTCCTATAAATAACAAACGATGTTTTAATGCTTAATTTTTTGAATGGTTCTATTTCCCAGATAGAATCATTCTTTTTATTTTATCAAATGAATTAAAAATTTTTATCTAGAATACTGAGAATCAGTTTATAAATTCGGCTCTCGCAACCGGAGTTGTTTGGATCTATTAAGAGGTAAAAGCGTGGTTAGAATCTCTCTCTTTGAAATAATGAGACAATGCAAACTAAATTCTAGATTTTTGTCAAATCTTTTAAATTTATATAATATGAAAAAAATAGCAGACTTTGCTCATTCTTATCATAAAGCATATAATGAGTATGAAATTAAAAAAGAAAAAGAAGAAGCTCTAATCTATGAGCGTAGAAAAAGAATAGTTACTGCAGAGAAAGCTATTGAAAGAGCTGAAAAAAGAATTAAAGAAACATTTTATCCTTATTGGTTTGATGTAATAATAAAAAATATTGCTAAAGAAATGATGCAGTATTTCCCTAATGATTATATATATAAAATACTTGGTCCTTTTGGATTAAGTTCTCATATATCAATATATATAAATCATCCAAAATGGAATCACAATAAACCTAATGATTTTCCACACTTTTCATTTACATTTGTTCCAGATATTAATAAACAGAGTAAATGTACTTTGTCCATGATTGACTATTCTGTCAATACCGGAGAATATCCTGAAGGTTCTATTGGTCATGCTAATGGATTTAATCATCCACTAATACCAATAGATAACAATACAACAATCAAAGAACTTATATTGTTGTATTATCCTGATTTTAAATTTAAAGACTAAAGCTATGAGTAGTAATTTATTATTATGTGAGAGAATAAATCCTCTTACAATGAATATGCGATTCCGAATTGGAAATTGTTCAGGAGAATATAAAGTGTCTATGAAGTCAATAGATATCATTTTTATTAAGTGTGAAAGACGTTCTGATGATATTGATATTGCTATCAATAAATTCAAAAGAAGGGCTAGATTGGCTGAAAAATCACTTAAAATAATGGATATATTCTATCCTGAATACAAAAAGAAGTTATTGAAGTATGGATTTAGTAAAATGTTTGAATCAGAATCTATAATCTATCATCCTTAATTATGAAAAAAATACTATTTACTATCCCTGAGATATTATTATTCTCAGGAGTATTTTGAGTTTCATGTAAAAGAAATGTTTAATAGAACTATATGTACTATTGAATGTAAAGTCTTTCTTTATGATAAACAAAAAGAGATAATAAAGAAACATTTAATTAGAGAGTTTAAAAAATTAAATGTAAGTATTAATACTTATAAATTTAAACAAATATGAATATTAAAGAATTTAAAAAAGGAGACTATATAGTAAGAATAGGTGCAACTGATAAATATGGTGATAGAAGTTATATAGGTGAAAAGCTTATGTTTGTAGGAATTGCAAATGGCTGTGCATATTTTGATCGTTTAGAATGCTATTCATTTGAAAAAAAACGTATTCGGCTTGAATTAGATATATGGAGTAATAATTGGGAATATTGGGAAGATATTAATGATTTGCAAAATGAACCAAATAAACAAGCTAAATACGATTTTAAACAAGTAATCAATAAAGCTATTGAAAATGAAGATTTTGAGTTAATTTCTGAATTTAAAAATATCTTAGAAGATACATTGAAAAAATACACATCTAAATGATAGAACTATTTAACTTCTTTATGATAGCAATTCCTAGTGGTTTAGCTATTATCTTATATCAATCAATACAATTATTAAAAACCAATAAGTATGAGAAATTCAGTATTAAGAGAAGAACTTCAAAAAGAAATTGATGAAGTTATTGAGCAAATAACTAAAAGAACACGCAATTATGCAGAATCATTTATTGTTAATGATTTAGTAAACCTTAACAGACAAGATAAATATCCTATAACTAAATTTAATCAAGAAGATTTAGATAATCATAATTATGACTTAGGTAGACTTAAAACATTAGAGGAGGTATTATCATGGATATAAAACGTAAAACTAAGAGCTATAAAATAGTTCCTATAAAAGGAAATGATCTTGATACTAAAAAAATAAGAGATAGTGCTGATGCATACAATTATATGCTTCAATTTTATCATGAAGATATTGAAATCTATGAATCATTCTTTCTTTTATGTCTTACTAGAGCTAATACTACTAGAGCTTATATGAAAATAAGTCAAGGCGGAACAACCGGAACTGTAGTAGATCCCAAAATATTAGCTAAGTATGCTATTGATACTATGTCGTCTGGAGTAATACTATGTCATAATCATCCTTCAGGAAATCTTATTCCTAGTAAAATGGATATAGAAATAACTAACAAAATTAAAAATGGATTAAAATTATTTGATGTTAATGTATTGGATCATATAATTATCAGTCCTAATAATGAATATTATTCCTTTTGTGATGAAGGAATGTTAATGGAATAGTAACTCTTATTGATTTACAAAAGGTGCCAGTAATAGAGAATTTTATGTATTCATGGATATTCTTATGATACTCGAAAATGATTTAAATTCAAAAAATCAAATTGAAAAAGCAAAATTTAGTTTTATAGAATCTGAAAATAAAGAACCATTAGTCATTAAAATTAAAAAAATATTACTATCTTTGAATATACAAGAAAATTGAAAGTCTTAGATAAAAAAGAAAAAGTTAAACTGTCTACCTTCAAAGGCAGAAATTTAATTAAATAATTTACAATTATGAGTGAAAAGAAATTAAGCAAATTCCAAAAAAATTACATTGATGCAATGCCAGGTGAAACTCCTGAAGAAGTAGCAGCTGAAAAAGAAGCAATCTGTAAAGCTGAGATTGATATGCAATTAAGTCTTTTAGTATCTCAAAAGATCAGAACTAAGGCAAATGTAGAAAATTGCAAAAAAGCTTTAAATCAAGCTGTTTTAGGCATTAATGTGTCTGTTTCAAAACCTGATATATATTGTAGTACAATATATAAAAAAAATCAAGAATTATTAGAATATAAAGCTATTCTTGAAGTTCTTGAAGAAACTGAAAAATTCTGGAAAGATATCTTAAAAGAGAATTTCTAAATCTATTACGTGTGTGTCTCTGAAGAGTCCTGACTTATGTTAGGGCTTTTCTTTTTATTAACCTATTAAAAGTAAACAAATGAAGAAAGTTTATTTAAGCAAATCAAAAATGGCTGATCCTGATGTTATTTTATCAGTGAAGAAAGCAGTAAAAGAAAACTTTGATGAAGTTGAAATTCTTGAATATTCTCCTGATGGTAGAAGTTATCCTGAATTTTGGAATAGTATTAAAGATGATATAGATTTAGTTATCTGTATTCCACCAAACAAAGTATCTCATTCAAATGGTGAACAAAGAATCTATGTAGGTAGAGGTAATCATTCTGAATGTACTACAGCATCTAAAGCTATTGTTAGAGTTGTTGCTTTTGATGATTTTTCTGATAAAAACTTAGATTGGAGAAATCTTGAATGCATTGAAAAACCTCAGTGGGAAGTTATTGAAGAAAATTGGCAAAATGCCTGGGCTTATTGTACCGGGACTAGAGAATTATTATTCTAATCTTATGTAGGAGAGATATTATGTTTCTCCTACTTTTTTATTAACCTTTTAAATTATTATTATGAAAACAAAATTTGTTTTTTTAACTAAAAACCAAAAATTCGATTTAGAATTTACAATTGACTTTGATACTTTTCTTAGAAAAGGCGATAAAATAGATGTATTAAGTTTTGCAGAATTTTATCCTAAAATATTCAATCATCATAAAAGCGTTACTAAAAATGAAATATATGATTTATGTGAGAAGTTTGATGATCTTATTGTTGAATATATTGTATTAGTTGCTGATGAAAATAACTTATATCATCAAATAGCATTCTTATCAGAAATTCCAATAATTTCTCTTCAAATGGATGCAGTACCAAAATATGATGAAAATGATAATCCTACTGGTGAATTCGGAGATGTAAGGTTAGAATTACCTATAGATACATTTCATACAATACCTAGAGTTGGAGACTTAATAAACATGGATCAATTTCTTTATGATTCTCATGAATGTCATGTTGAATTAGCTAAAGTAGATTATGTATTATTCAA
>CAYUWD010000141.1:0-8828 GCA_964448235.1 uncultured Bacteroidales bacterium
TTTTCTCTTACGACCTTACAACTTTTCGCTATAGAGATTGCACTGCATACAATTAGCGGTTGTAAGATGATACTAATTTAAAGAAAAGAACCTTACACCCACAGTAAAATGGTTGTAGGGTTGTAAGATGATGTAAGATAAAAATGGTCTATCTTACAACCTCCTATCTGTTACTATTACTTCTTCACAGAAGAAAGTTGTAAGGTTGTAACGTATTATTCTTGTTTTTACAAAATTTCACTTTTATTGTTTCCATTTTATGCACATAGCAAAAAAAATAGGCTACTCTTTCGAGCAGCCCATTAATGTCCCCCTGTTTAAAATATGTTTTAATAAAAACTTTTTTCTAAAAAATCCACCTACTACTTACTATTATTAAGTTAATGTGTTGTTACTCAATGATGTAAGTTCTGTAGTAAGTCAAAATTATTCTTACTCATCTTACTATTTTTTTTTTTTATATATTTTGTTGTAACTTGTAGTAGAAATAAAAATACAAAGTTACTACACAAATATTCTTTATTTTCAATACTTATAGAGGTTTGTAGTAATGTAGTAAGTGGTTTTAGTGTTTTTTGCAAAAAAATAGATTTTATATTGTTTTTACTTGCATTGTATTTCATTAATTGTTACTTTTGCCAGTGAATAAAAAAAGAATGTTTTTTGATATATTTTAAAGGTGTCCTAAAGTAGTCCAAAGGTGGAAGGCTTTATAAACACATTAGATATCAGACATTTACGGAAATTAAAATTTCCCTTGTCGGACAACAGATTGCGAAAGCAAAAAAACGTAAAAGCCTGATTTCTAACGAAGTCAGGCTTTTACGTTTTAATAAAGTAAAGGTTTTCTGTTCACTCAGATTACAAATAAGAGTGAGCAAGTGTTAAAAATTACAATTTATTAAGAATTATGGGTGTTATTTGTAAAATATAGGTGCAATTACTTGTAATACATTATTTTTGAGTGCATTTTATCCTATTTTAATAATTTTAAGCGTTCAATAAAATAGATTTTTTATTCTCATGCTAATTTTGTTTTTTGACATTAACATCAAAAAAACAATTAAAATATTTCCGTTTTTATTTGCTTTATATTTTCCTGTTTTGTACTTTTGTATCGAAGTAATTAGAATGAATTATTTCAAATATTGACTTGTGGTGTAAAGGCAGCACATAGAGCTCTGAGCTTTAAGATCCTGGTTCGAATCCTTGCAAGTCAACAAAAAAACCCACTATCAAGTGGGTTTTTTAATTATATATTTATAACTTTTAATAAAATTTTCGGATTCCAATTATTTCACGAACCTCTTTAATCGTTTTAACTGCGCTTTCTCTGGCTTTTTCTGCGCCCATTCGTGCAACTTTTTTTACAAATTCATCATCAGCATCAATCTCTTTTATTTTTTCATTTATAGGAGAAATTAATTTAATGATATCTTCTGCTAATTGTTTTTTTAGGTCTCCATATCTTATTTCACATTTATTATATTGGTTTTTATAATATTCTAGAGTATCTGGAGCTGATACAATATTCATAATTGTAAACAAATTCTTAATTGGTTCAGGCATTTCTGAATTTGGTTCTGTTGGGCCACTATCTGTAACAGCCCTCATAATTTTCTTACGAATTACCTTTTTCTCATCAGCCAAAAAAATACCATTGCCTTCAGATTTTCCCATTTTCCCGGTTCCGTCTAATCCGGGCACTTTTACCAACTCGTTACCAAAATTGTATGCAACAGGTTCCTTAAAGTAATCTACTTTATACATATTATTAAATCGACGAGCAAACTTGCGAGCCATCTCCAGATTTTGTTCTTGATCTTTTCCTACGGGCACCTTATCTGCATGATGAATAATAATATCTGCTGCCATTAATACAGGATAAGTAAGCAATCCGGCATTAATATTGTTTGGATTTTTTCTGGCTTTATCTTTAAATGAAGTTGTTCTTTCTAGTTCACCAAGATATGAATTCATATTTAAAAGTAAATATAACTCAGCAATTTCAGGAACATCACTCTGAATATATAAAGTTGACTTCTCAGGATTTAATCCGGCAGCCAAATATTCGACTAAAACTTGACGAACACTTTTATGTAAATTTTCAGGAGTTGGATGAGTTGTTAATGAATGATAATCTGCTATAAAAAAGTAACAATTGTTATTATGCTGCATTTTTACAAAATTCTTAACAGCACCTAAATAATTACCAAGATGTAAATTTCCTGTTGATCTGATTCCACTTAATACAATATCCTTCATTTTTTTAATTTTAATCTAATTTATTTGTAATATAGAATTATATAAAGAATCATTAGATAATAATTCGACAGCTTTCTTAAGCTCGTTATCTTTTTCTAATCCGTAAATTATACCTCCTTTTTCGAAATAATATCTCATAATTATTTCATAGTTTATCTGCTCCATTATTTCATCTTTGAATAGTTCCAGATCTTTATCTTTATCGTGAGCAAATTTTTCTTTAAGAGCAGTTAATTCAGCCACAGCTTCGGTATAATATTTTTCTTCTTTTGAAGTTTCAATAAGTTTTTCCAGCTCATGTTCCGAATTTGTTTTATAATCAAAATCTTTGTCCTGCAAAAAGCTTACAAATTCTTCAAAATCCTCATCAGTAATTGAAAACTCATCTGCTGCTGCAATTTCTGAGTTCTTCAATTTGTACTCATTTGCAAAATCAAAAATAAGGTCTTTAATTATCAAACTTGAAGTAATCATACTAAGTTTTTCAATCTCAATTTTAACATCAGGACTAACACCACCTCCGTCATAAACAAGTCTTCCGTTTTTTGTCTTAAATTCAGAGATTAGTGAATCTGGCACATGTCCAACGCTTCCATCTTCGTTTCGGTGAGTATAGTCAAGAGCTTGAATGCATCTGCCACTTGGAATATAATATTTGGCAGTTGTAACTTTTAACATGCCGTTGTAACTAAGATCTCGTGTTGTTTGTACCAGACCTTTGCCAAAAGTTCGTTGTCCGATTATAATACCACGATCTAAATCCTGAATTGCACCTGAAACTATTTCAGAAGCCGAGGCAGAAGAACTGTTTACTATTATAACAATTTTTATATTTGTATCAACAGGGTTTGTTAATGTTTTGTATTCTTTATCCCATTGTGCTACTTTTCCTTTTGTGCTAACAATGAGTTCTCCTTTATCAATAAATAAATTACATATTTTAACCGCTTCGATTAATAAACCACCAGGATTTCCTCTTAAATCTATAATTAGTGATTCGATCTGATTTTTGTCTTTTAAATCAATAATAGCTTCTTTGATCTCTGAGGCAGCTGTATTTGTAAAACTGCTGAGAGCGACATAGCCAATTTTATCTTTTATAAGACCGTAATATGGAACAGAATTTCTTTTTATTTCTTTTCTAATAATTTCGATATTTACTGGATTTTGTTGACCAATTCTTTCAACTTTTAGTTCAACTTTTGTGTCTGGCTCTCCTCGGAGTAGTTCCGAAACCTGTTCTGTTTTCATTCCGCTTACAGATTTCCCATCTATCTCAATAATTACATCTCCTGCAATTATTCCTGATTCAACAGCCGGAGATCCTTCATAGGGTTGATATATAATAGTTTTCTCACCTCTTTTTCGTATTATTGCCCCAATTCCTCCGTATTGACCTGTGGTCATAAATTTTATGTCTTCAATTTTTGATTCAGGAATATAGACAGTGTATGGGTCTAAACTTTTAAGCATAGCATCAATACCTATTTTTATAATATCACCTGGAATAATTGGATCAACATAATACAAATTTAACTCTTTATATAAAGTGTAAAATATATCTAGATTTTTTACTGTTTCAAAGCTATTATCCGATGATTGCTTTGTGTCACTTTCAAAAGTGAAAGACATTAAGACAAATACAAACAATACTGTCATTGTCATAATTTGTTTCAGTCTTAATTTTATTATTTTCTTCATGTTTTCTTAATATTTGAATAAATATCTTGTAAAGATAAAACTATTTTATTTTCAATTGTTTGATAATTAGCAATATCATATGAAAAATAAACTATTCCAATTTGTATATTGTATTTATTTATTTTTGCATATTTATGCAAATTGCTTAAATTTAGTCTTAGGGCTTCTTTTATTCTACGTTTTATTAAATTTCTTTTATTAGCTTTTCTTATAAATCTTTTGGGCACAGAAACAAATAAAGAAACACCATTATTGATAGAATCTTTATCACAAATCCAGATTAGTCTAATGACATTAAAATTTAATCTATTACCTTGACTAAATAACCTGTCTATTTGTTTTTTATTTTTAATAAAAAAATTCCGATTTAATTTATTGCTATGTATAGCAGACATTATTCACTCTATTTATGAGCTTTGATATATTGTTCTAAAGCAGCTGTCATAGAAGGTGCATTTGGCACAGGAGCTTTTATGTCAAGTCTTAGACCATGTGTTTCGACAGATTTTGCTGTTGCTGGTCCAAATGTTGCTATTTTTGTGCTGTTTTGATTAAAATCGGGAAAGTTTTGAAATAGTGATGCTAATCCTGCAGGACTAAAAAACACAAGGATATCATAGTTTACGTTTTTTAAATCAGATAAATCAGCACTAACAGTTCTATATAATATAGCTTTTGTAAAATCAATATTTGCTTTTGTTAATTTACTTGGGATTTCTTGTTTATGAATGTCACTTAAAGGGATTATATATTTTTCGTCTGAGTATTTTTTTATAATTTCTAATAAATTATCAAAAGTTCCATTTCCAAAAAATATTTTTCGTTTACGATATACAACATATTTTTGTAAATAAAATGCAATTGATTCTGAGATGCAAAAATATTTCCACGTATCTTTAATCGGAATTTTCATTTCTTCGCATACTCGAAAGAAATGATCAACAGCAGTACGACTATTAAATATAACTGCAGAATTAGCACAAATATCTACTCTGGATTTTCTAAACTCCTTTACAGATATTCCTTCTACCTGCACAAATGGTCGAAAGTCTATTTTTAAATTATATTTTTTTGATAAATCAAAATATGGAGATTTATCAGTTAATGGTTTTGGTTGTGAAACAAGAATGCTTTTTATTTTCATTCTTAAATATATTTTAAATTAACAAATTGCTGTTTTATCCTTTAAATAACTCCCAAAAAATGATTAAAGGTAAAATTTCAAAAGTGCAAAAATACAAAATAGCATAGTGATTAAAAAATTTTATTTTAATAGAATATCGCCAAAATATATAGAACGTATAAATAAATAACAGTCCTAACAAGCTTATGGATGTGATTGCCAATACGTTACGAATAAATAATCCAACAAAAGGGTACAACAAAAAAAATGGAAAAATAACTATTCCAAAAACTCTTAAATTGTTAAAAACCATATTTAAATAATTTTTTGAATAGGTCGAAAATTTAAATAACCATCCCCAAAACGTATAATTTACCCATTTTAAAAAATATAAAATAATGACCACAGCTAATACTAATAGTCCTAAAACAAAAATGTTTATTTGTGAGGGATGTAAAAATGTAATATATTGAGGATTGTAACTCAACAAGGTAAAAGTAAAGCAAGAAATACTTAATACAGATGCAAAAAGTGTAAAATATTTTAAATTTACAAATGCAAAGTTGTTTTCTTCGAATGAAATACCCGAATAGTCAGGATTAAAAAAAACATAGAACAACTTATTAAAATAACCTATATATAATACTTTTATAATAGTATAAATTGAAAATAAAATAATTCCAATTCCAATAACAATGTACATTCTAAGGTCAGGATGTCTTATTAGGACATTTAAGTTATCAGAATTTAAAATTATATTAACTAACATTAAATAGGCTTATTTTTCAATTGAAAAAAAACTTTGTCCAATTTTTTCCTTATCCATATAAAGTTCAACAATATATTTACCAACAGTAATACTTTCAATAACATCATAATATATTACTACTGCTAAATCTTGATTATTATAAATTATGTCTCTATATGCTGAACATGCCATTTGTTTTTCACGATATTCAAATGTTTGTCCTTTTGTCATGGCAAATCCATCAGGTCTAATTATTCTTAAGTATACTCTACGAGGGCCACTTTCTGCCAAATCGTTTTCTACTAAATTAAAGGAAACTTTAATTTTTGCTATTCTATTTGATTTTTGTGTTGATTTTCCTCTGCGATTTAGAAATTCAACATTTATATTTGAAGATTTTATAATGCTGGCGGTTTCTATAGTGGTTTCAAGTTCATCATTTTTTTCTACAACCTCATCCATTTCATTTTTTATTCTATTATGATCATCTTTAATCTGAATATTTTCTGCAATGAGTTGCTTATTCATTTGATCTAAACTATCAATTTGATAAACATAATGACGCATAATTGTTTTTAGAGAGGTAAGTTCTTTTTCATATTTTTGTTGGATACTATAACTATAGTTTTGTACGTTTTCAAGTTCTTGTATTAATGTCTGAATATGTTCTTTTTCTTTCTCTATTTCAGCATTTAAGCTGTCATTTGATGTTTCTAATCCGCTATAATCGTCATATAGAGTGTTTAATTCTGCTTTCAAATTATCTTTTTCAATTGTAACTTCCTGATTTTTTCCTACAACTAAGTTGTTGCGTTTTGATAAATCATGAAGCATATATCCCATAACTCCAATTGCAACAATCATTACGGATACTAATGCTATAAGAATTTTTGTAGTCACATCTTTTTTCTTTTGATTTATTTCGCTCATATACATATTAATTTTGAAGCAAAATTATAAAATTTTGAATCTTTTATAAATAAAAAGTGTATTTTTGATTAAAAATTATTTGTTAATAAATGAATGTTTATTTAATAGAAACTCCGGTATTTAAAATTGATGGTGGTGCATATTTTGGAGTTGTTCCAAAATCGATTTGGTCAAAAAAATATGCTGCAGATAATAATAATCTATGTAAAGCTTCCTGTCGTTCATTGTTGATTAAAGATGATAGTAGGCTTATTTTATTTGATAATGGAATAGGAGAAAAGCAAGATAATGGCTGTCAAGAAGGTTATTTTGTTGATTTTTCAGAAAATTTAGAACAGAACATTAATAAATTAGGTTTTTCGGTTTCAGATATTACAGATGTTGTTTTAACACATCTGCATTTTGACCATTGTGGAGGAACTACCATTATGGATGAATCTGAATTGAACCAAATCCCGGTGTTTAAAAATGCAAATTACTATATTTCAAAAAAGCAATGGGAAAATGCTCTTGAACCAAATTATCGTGAGAGAGCGTCATATTTACTAGAAAAATTCGAATTTTTAGCAAATACGAACAAACTTAGACTTGTAAAACAAAATTTATTTTTGACTTCGAATATTGAATTAAGACTTTTCAATGGTCATACTTCTGGATTAATGCTTCCTGTTATAAAAACAAAAAAGAGAACTTTGTTTTTTGTGGGAGACTTGATTCCTGCAATGGCCTCAATACCTTTGGCATGGATATCTGCGTATGATTTATTTCCACTAACAAGTATCGAAGAAAAAAAAGAAATATTATTTGAAGCAGAGGAAAATAATTGGATTTTAGTATTTCAACATGACTATTATAATGAATCATGTGATTTAAAATCGACACCAAAAGGAATTAGAGCAAATAAATCATACTGTTTTAAAGATCTTGCACTTAATGAAGACTAAAATTATAATTATATTATTTGTTTTATTTAGTGCATTGGTTTCATGTACTGATAATCATACATTATCAGTAAATAAAAAGTGTTTATTAAAACACAAATGGATGACTAATACATATATTGATTATAGCCAAAATAGTACTGTCGACATTAGGAATGCAACATATTCTTTTCAACCTGATGGAACATTGACAAAAATATATGAGAATAATGATACTATTTGTTCTGTGTGGAAAATAAGTAATGATGGGAATTATCTTACAATAGGTTTAAATACTTTCAAAATTACAGAAATAACAAACAGAGTAATGTCTTTAAGATATGGAGAAATAGAGTTGTTTTTTGTCAGTTTACAATGATAATAATTGATTATTATAATCTCTGGTATTAGATAGTCTAGGGACTTTATGTTGTCCACCTAACTTGTTGTGTATTTGTAACCATTTATAAAAAGTGCCTTTTTTAAGAATATGATATTCTGGAAAACCCATGGTCATATTATTATATCTTTTTGCATCATAATCAGAATTTATTTCTTTAAGTTTATTATCAATATATATCATAAACTTTTGCATGTCCTTTGGGCTAATAATAAATTCAAATAACCATTCATGGGTTCCTTGTGGCTCTTTTTTAAAAAATATTGGAGCTACAGTAAATTCACGTATTCTTGCACCAGTTTTGTCACAGGCATAAGTTATTGCTTTTTGTGCATTATCAATTATTAGCTCTTCTCCAAAAGCATTTATAAAATGTTTAGTTCTACCTGTGATTACAAATTTATACGGATTTCGAGAGGTAAATTTTACAGTATCTCCAATAAGATATCTCCATAAACCGCCATTTGTAGAAATGACAATTGCATAATTTACATCTGTTTTAATTTCTGCTAATGGAATTGTTTTCATTTTGCCTGCATTATAATCAGAGATGTCTATAAATTCGTAAAAAATGCCATAATCCAGCATTAGTAATAAATCGTCTTTTCTTTGTTCAAATTCGTCTTGTATTCCAAAAAATCCTTCGGAAGCATTGTAGGTTTCTAAGTATGTCATTTTTGATGATGGAATAAGGTCTTCATACAATTTTTGATAAGGCATAAAATTTACTCCACCATGAAC
>CAYUWD010000142.1:0-8827 GCA_964448235.1 uncultured Bacteroidales bacterium
GGATTGAAATTTTTAATCCTTCTGATGATACACTCAATCTAAAAGAGTTTTATCTTTCTGACAATTCTCATGATTTAGCTAAATGGAATTTCCCTGAGTTAGAAATGATGCCAAATAGTTTTTTAGTTGTATTTGCTTCAGGCAAAGATACTGTTTTTGAAAATGGAGAGGTTCATACAAATTTTGCTATTAGCAGTGATGGTGAGGATATATTTTTATCTCATGAGAATTTATTATTGCAACATATTGAATTTGTTATTTTAAAAAAGAATCAATCTTTTGGATTTTTTCCTGATGGTAGTAATGAGGGTTGTTTAATGTATTTGCCTACTCCCGGAAATCCGAATGAACTTGTTGATAGAGAGCAGATTTGCTTTTCGAAAAGAGGAGGAATATACGATTCATGTTTTCTTTTAGAACTTACAAATAAACATTTAGATAATAAAATATATTATACACTTAATGGAAGTAATCCAAGTAATACAGATAATTTATATAATGGCTCAATTGTTATTGATAGTAATCTTATTTCGCAAGAATTTTATGATACAATAAATATGACACCTGAAGATGAGTTTTATATTCCTTATATTAAATCGGTTAACTCTATAGTTGTTAGAGCGGCTGCATTTGATAGTTTGGGTAATGTTGTCAGTGATGTCGTTACAAATTCATATTTTATTAGAGAATTGGGTATTGACCATGATATGTTTCCTATTATTTCAATTTCTGCTCAATACGATGATTTATTTGATTTCTATAAAGGAATTTTTGTTCCTGGAGCGCAATTTAATCCAGAACATCCGGAATGGACAGGAAATTATTATAAGCGAGGGAAAGATTGGGAGAGGGAGATAAATATAGAGTTTTATGAACCAGATAATACATGTGGAATTAATCAAATCGCAGGTTTAAGAACACATGGTGGAAATGTGAGATTACTTCTTCAAAAAGGACTAAAAGTCTATGCGGATCTTGAATACGGTATAGATAGATTTTATTATAAAATGTTTGAAGAAAATGAGTATTCAACATATAAAAGATTGGTTCTAAAACCATATTACGCATCTTGGTCGCAGACAGGATTAGAGGATTATATTGCAAATAAAATGGCTCAATCTATAAATATGTGTGGAGCAGCGTCCAGACCTTCTGTCCTTTATATAAATGGTGTGTATCGGGGGATTTATTATGTTACAGAAAAATTAGATGAGTATTATTTAAAGTCTAAATATGATATTGATAAGGATAACGTTCAAATAGTTGAAAATTGGAGTGGTGTTGTTGATGATTCTATTTCATCTGAGTTTGTTGAACTGTATAATTATATAGCAAATAATGATTTGAGTATTGCGGAGAATTATTATTATGTTATTAAAAAAATTGACATAAGGAATTTTATTGACTATCAAATTATTGAGCTTTTTATTGTCAACTATGATTGGCCAGTTCAGAATATGAAATGTTGGAAAAATCATGATTTTAATAGCAAATGGCAATGGATTTTCTATGATGGTGATGCTGGTTTTAATCAGGTTGATTATAATATGTTTGACCATTCGATGGATGAATCAGACAGTAATTGGCCAACTAATGCTTTTTCTACACTTTTTTATAGAAAGTTAATGGAAAATAGTAGTTTTAAAGTTCAATTTAACTCTAGATTACAAGAATTATTGACAGACAATTTTGATAATGAAAAATTACTCGATTATTTTTCTGAATGTAACAGTTTTTTGCAATTTGAAGTTAAGAATCATATAAATAAATTTGGCAGCCCTAATGACTACAAAGAATGGGTTAGGGGGGCAGAAATAATATATGAATTTTTGATAAAAAGACATTGTGAGTTTAAACAAAACTATGAAAAGACAATTGGAGGGAGACTTGTTTTACCCAATTGTGAATACCGAAGCAAAGAAGTGTTGTCAAGTTCAATATATCCAAATCCAACTCATGATAGATTTACTTTTAATATTACTTTAAGTCATAGCTTTCCAGCTACAATTTTAATAGTTAATTCTGTTGGTAATTCAGTTGTTTTATATAATGATATATTGTTAGAAGGAGAAAATTCTTTAGATTTTAATGATATACATCTAACACCTGGGCTGTACATAATAACAGTTTTCATTAATGATGAATTTTTTTCTAAGAAATTAGTAGTTAATTGATCTGGGAATAGAAATCTTTATTCTTTTTCTACAACAACAAATCTTTTTGAAGTCATATTTCCTTTATTATCTACAAGATTAAGTTTGTATTTACCTGCTGGTAATTTAAATCCCATTTCATGAAAATCTTGAGTATATCCATAATATTTTGTGTCAATATACCAGTAAATTTTTGCATTGTTATCACGGTGTGCAACTTTAAAAACTGCCGGTAATGTGTCTCCTGATAATTCAACTGGAATAAGTACACGGGATAATTGATTTGGATATATTAATTCCATGATTTCTTTTGTTTGGGAAGATTGTTGTTCACATCCCTTTAAAAATGGTGGTAAGTTTTGATACCATGAGTTATATTTACGATAATATGTTTCCATTATTGGAGGTAAAACAAACCACGATTTTTGTACTAATTGATCTACAGGATAACAGTTTGAATTGACACGATATTTTCCAGTTATATCAAGACTAATTGATTTATGATATGGGCAACTGGGAGAGTTTATGCCGGTAGCTGGAATCCACATAGTATCTGTATGTTGACAATTCTGGCTTGCAATATGGCCACTTTGCGAACATATTGGCATCTGAATCATTTCATCATATGGGATGTTGAACCAAGAATCATAGTCGGGTAAAATATTCAAAATTTCGAATAAAACAGGTGCCGCTACTGATAGTCCAATAATACCAGCACGGCCTTCTCCACTAGCGTTTCCAACCCAAATCCCGACAACATAATCTGGTGTTACTGCTACTGACCATGCATCTTTAAAGTTATAGCTTGTTCCGGTTTTCCATGCTACTTTTTGCTTTGAGCTAAATTTTTTCCACATTTTTTCTTGTCCGGGTCTATTTACAGAAGTCATTGCTTCAAATGTTAACCAAATTGATGATGCAGATAAAAAACTTGTTTTCTTTATTTGACCTTTTTGCAGGTTGTCTAATTGTTTTAGTGTGTAAATTGCTTCATGATAATCAGATGTGTTATATCTGGAGTTACAAATTGTATAATGTTTTAGACTTCGTGCCATCGAAGCATAAGCAGAACAAATATTCCATAAACTGGATTCAGCCCCTCCTAATATTAGAGATAAACCATAATATTCAGAACTTTTATTTATATTTTTAAATCCTAGACTTTTAAGTATATACAAAAATCGTATTATCCCATATTCTTTAAGCATATAAACAAATGGAATATTTAAAGAACGAGCAAGTGCTTCATCTGCAGGAACTGCTCCGTCAAAATTTTTTGTAAAGTTTTCAGGAGAGAAACTACCCATTTTTGTTGGAATATCTTTAAGAAGGGTTTTTGGTAATATTTCACCTGCTGTAAGCATTGCTGAATATAAAAATGGTTTTAGTATGCTTCCGGTACTACGTTGAGCTTTTACCATGTCAACGGCTTTTTCTGGAATGTCAGAAGAAATATCTCCATTTCCAATATATGTTTTTATAGCACCAGTTTCAATATCTACGATTAAGCAGGCAATATTGTTTATTTCATTTTGAGAATATCTGGTATTAAATCTATTAATTATATTGTTGGCTTTTCTTTGTAAGTCTATATTAATTGTTGTCAGAATTTTTGAATCTGATTCGTGATGATATTTTGCAACTAACTCTGTAAAATGATATCCATGCATAGGATATGGACTCGGATGATCGGGTATGGGTTCTTCCAGAGCAAGTTCAAGTTCTGTTTTTGTAATGTGTCCGAGTTCAAATAAAGAATAAAGAAGTTTATCTCTCTTAGATTTTAAGATATTGCGATTTGTTGCTGTATTGATAAATGTGGGAGAATTTGGTAATACTGCAAGCATAGCATTTTCAGCCCAGGAAAGCTGATCTGGTTTGCGACCAAAATACCTCCATGAAGCAGCTTCTATTCCTACAATATTGCCTCCAAATGGTGCATGTGAAGCATATATATTTAGTATCTCCTTTTTTGTGTAGCTTAATTCGAGACGAGTAGCCAAAAATATTTCTATTATTTTTTCGTAAATTGTTCTTGATTGCCCTTTTCTAGATAATCGGATAACTTGCATTGTTATTGTAGAACCACCACTAATAATTTTTTTTTGTTGAATGTTTAGTTTAATTGCTCGAAGTATAGCAAAGGGATCTACACCAAGATGTTTATAAAACCGTTTGTCCTCAAAAGTAAGTATACATGTTTCAAATTTGTGACTTACATCTGTTGTCTCAGGGAAACGCCATTGACCATCTTCCGAAATCTTAACACCTAGGATTTCTCCATTTTCATCTAAAACTACTATTGAATATGGATCGTTGAATAAAGGTTTTGGTAAAGAAAATACAAATAATAATATAAAAAGAATAGAAAAAAATATTCCTGATGCTAGTATTATGTTTCTCTTATTTAACCAATAAATTTTCATTAATTCAAAAGTACAATTATTCTTAGAAATTACAATAAATCTAATTCTCCGAAATGTGAAATTTAAATCAAACTTTATAGTTGTTAAAAATATATATAGTAAACATTTATTTGTTTTTAAGTTTTCTTTAAGTCTATTATCGATGATAATTCGAGAATAGTATTATTTTTGTGTAAATAATGTTTTGTGTCAAAAATTGTTTGACTTGTTACAAATGAAAATCAATAAAATTATTTCAATTATATTGAGTGTAGGTTTTTTGTTTGAATAAAACTAATTTGATTCTAAATTTGAGGTGTGTGATATGTATAGTAGAGAAGAGGCAGCAAAAATAAGAAAAGAGTTTTGGATGGCATTTGATGCATATTCTAGAAAATTTATTGGAGCAAAAAAGAAATGGACTACATATAATACAGGAATTAAAGATATCGTTTTAAAATTTGACATTAATCGAGATAATGCAAAAGTTTTATTACTTGTGGAACATAAAAATGAAGACAAAAGGTTTAATATTTTTGTTAAAATAAAGGAATTAGAAATGCTATATCAAGAATCTTTGGGTAAAGGGTGGATTTGGGATGAGCAATTTAAAACAGAAAGTTCAAAGGAAGTGTGTGCGATTTATAAGCAAATTGATCAAGTAAACATATATAATAAAAATAACTGGACTCAAATATTTGATTTTTTTGGTACAGAAATGTTGAAACTTGAGAAAGCGTATGTAGAATTAAAACCATTAATTAAAGATTATATTAATACAAATTTATAAATTATGAAAAGTAGTATTTTAGAAAAATCAGGATTATTAAAAATTGCCAATAAATTGATAGCTGTTCTCAGTTTATTCTTATTGTTTATTCTTATCGTTCCAAATCAAATTCATGCTCAAAAAGAAATTACAGTTGATGATTTATATAAAAAAGGAACATTTCGTCAGAATGGTGTATATGGAATTGTTTCAATGGAAGATGGTATACATTATACAAACTTGAATATGTCAAGAAATGCGATTATTAAATATAGCTATGAAACTGGAGAAAAAGTAGAAACTATATTTAAGGCTTCAGATTTTGAAAATGAGTTGTTTAATTGGATATTAGATTATCAATTTAGTGCTGATGAATCAAAAATATTGATAAGTGTTCAGTACGAACCAATTTATCGACATTCATTTAAAGCAGAGTATTTTATTTTTGATATTCAAGCAAACACATTGATACAATTATCTCAGAAAGGAAAACAACAGTTGGCTTCTTTTTCTCCTGATGGAACAAAAATAGCATTTGTTAGAGAAAATAATATTTATGTAAAAAATATTACCGTTGATGGGGCTGAGGAAATTCAATTAACTCAAGATGGTGAATGGAATAAAATTATTAATGGTGCTCCAGACTGGGTGTACGAAGAAGAATTCTCATACAATAAAGCCTATGATTGGTCAGCAAATAGTAAAAAAATAGCATTCCTTAAAACTGACGAATCCAATGTTAAAATGTATAGTATGACAACTTATGGGGAATTATATCCTATAAATTATGAATATAAATATCCTAAGGCAGGAGAAGAAAATTCAAAAGTAAGTCTTCATATAGTAGATGTTAACAGTGGAGATATTATTGAAGCAGATATGGGAGATATAGATGATAAGTATATTCCCAGACTTAAATTTACAAAAGATGCTGAAGTCCTTGCAGCCGTGAAAATGAATCGATTACAGAATAAATATGAGTTGTATTTAATTGATGCTACAAATGGGAACTCACAAGTCGTGCTTTCCTTAGCAGATGAAAAATATATTGAAATAAATGATGATTTAACTTTTCTTGATGATAAAGAACATTTTGTTCTTTCTCATGAATCAAGTGGTTATAGACATTTATATTTATATGATATGAATGGTCAAGAAATAAATCAAATTACAAGTGGAGAATGGGAGCTTACTTCTTTTTATGGTATTGATGAGGAAAATGGACTAGCATATTTTCAAGCAGCTAAAACATCACCTTTAAATCGTGAAATATATTCTGTAAAGCTAGATGGCAGTAATATTAGTATGTTAAGCAAAAATACTGGTACTAATGAAGCAGAATTTAGTAATGGGATGAAATATTATATCAATGTTTTTAGTGATGCAAATACTCCACCAATCACAACTGTAAATGATAATACAGGTAAGCTTATTATTGAATTAATGGCTAATAAATCATTGGCAAAAAAAGCAAAAGAGGATTATGAATTTAGTAAGAAAGAATTTTTTACAATTACCACTTCGGAAGGAGTTGAGTTAAATGCTTGGATGATTAAACCTCCAAAATTCAAAAAAGGTAAAAAACATCCTGTATTTATGTATGTTTATGGTGGCCCTGGTTCTCAAACAGTTACAAACTCTTGGGATAGAGATATGGCTTGGTGGCAATTGCTTGCTCAAAAAGGTTATATTATAGTTTCGGTTGATAATCGCGGAACTGGTGCAAGAGGGAAAGAATTTAGACAAGTAACATATAATGAGCTTGGGAAATATGAAGTGCTTGATCAAATTGAAGCAGCTAAATATCTTGGAAATCAAAAATATGTCGATGCAGAACGAATTGGAATTTTTGGCTGGTCGTATGGTGGTTATATGTCTTCATTATGTTTAACAATTGGCGCAAAATGGTTTAAGCTTGGAATTGCTGTTGCTCCGGTAACAAATTGGAGATATTATGATTCTATCTATACTGAAAGGTATAACGGTCTTCCACAAGATAATGAAGCAGGTTATGATGATAATTCTCCAATAAATCATGCTAAAGAAATGAAAGGTGAGTTCCTTATGATTCATGGTACATCTGATGATAATGTTCATTTTCAAAATTCTGTTGATTTTATTACAAAACTAATAGATGCTGATGTAGATTTTCAATCTATGTATTATCCTAATAAAGATCATAGTATCTATGGTGGAAATACTAGAAATCATCTATATAGAAAAATGACAAACTTTGTTTTAGACAATTTATAAAAATATTATTCCGGATAATCAAGCCGGAGTATTTTAAATCCGTAATTTTCGGTTTACATTAAGCTCTCGAATTTGAGAGCTTTTTGTATTTAAATATTATAATTGTAAGATAAAGACATGAGAATAATATTTGTTGCATTTGCTTGTTGAATTTATGGGAGAGAGATATTTTTGTTTTTATATAAATTATCATTAGTGTCCGATAAAAAAAATTAAGAGAAGGAAGAAATAAATCTTCCTTTCTCTTTTTTTGTAGATTTGTTATGCGAATAAAAAAATCTACTATGAACAAAACTACACATTTTTTTGGAACCTCTGTTTTCGGACAGCTGATTTCTTTAATTGATTCTAAAATCATTACATCAACAGTAAAGTCGACTAATTCTGACCGATATATTAAGAAATTTACGACAAAAGATCATCTTATAAGTATGTTGTTTTGTTCTTTTGCTAAATGCTCTTCATTAAGAGAAGTAACTGGAGGGATACTTGGATTAGCAGGAAAGACAAAACATTTTCAATTAAATCATATCCCAAAGAAAAGTACCTTAGCTGATGCTAATATTCGCCGAGATGCAGATGTTTTTGGTGAAATTTATCACGGATTATTACATCAATATGCTTATGTTTTATCGGACAGCCGAATTAAAAAGGTAATAGACAAACAAATAGAAATTTTCGATAGTACCACTATAAGTCTTTTTCAAGATATTATGAAATGTGTTGGACGTAAACCAAAATCTGGCAAACGTAAAGGTGGAATAAAAGTACATACCGTTATTAATGTTGATGAAACTGTTCCTAAAATGGTATGGTTTACTCATGCTGCTACAAGTGACCATGTCTTATTAAAAAAACTTAAGCTTGATTCAAATACTATTTATGTTTTTGATAAAGGATATAACGATTACAAAGCATTTAAGATGTTCTGCGATTCAGGAACTGGATTTGTTACAAGGATTAAAGACAATGCTGTATACAATATCATTAAACAAAAAGGGATAGAATCTCATATACATAGTGGGGTTCTTGAAGATACCATTATTGAAGTAACTGTAAAAGGGAAAAATGAAGTATCAGAACTAAAATTACGTAAAGTCATTTTTTATGACAGAATTCTAAAGCGTAAATTTGAATTTCTTACAAATTTGTTTGAAATGAGAGCAGATTTAGTTGCAGCGTTATATAAAATTCGTTGGCAAATTGAATCGCTTTTCAAACAACTAAAACAAAATTTTCCTCTTAAA
>CAYUWD010000143.1:0-8771 GCA_964448235.1 uncultured Bacteroidales bacterium
TTTTTAAAAATGCATCTGGAATATAATTATTAGTACCAGTTAGTTTTATAATAACTGCTAATAAAGTAGCAATCAATATTGGGTTAAAAATTTTAGTCCAGTCAATTTTTTTAATATTTGTTTTTTTGTTATCAAAAAACAAATAATATGTATTAAACAAAAAAGCAGGAAAAATCAGAGTAAATAAGAATAATTCAACTAGCATATTTGAATTCTCTCCAAAAAGATTTTGTATTACTAGTAATGGTATAAAAATGAAATTTGGATATAATAAGCTTATTGCAAATTCAGGCTTGTATTTAGTCTTTATAAACTTAGTTGAAACTAAAGTGAATAAGATTGTTATAAAAGTAAAACCAATCCACCATAAGGGAAGAGTCCACCACAATTCAAAGTTTTGTGGACTAAATCGATTAATAAGATTAGTAAAAATTAAACAAGGTAAAGCTATATCTAAAATTAATGGCGAGACAACTTCCAGAATTTTTATTGGAACAATTTTTCTTGCGATAATTGTAAAACCTATAATTCCAATACCTATTAGTACTGATATTGATTCAAAAACATTCCAAAAAATATCCATGTGTTTTTAATTATTTATTGATTTTAAGATTACTGTATTTGCTAATGTAAATTTATTGATTTTGCATGACTTAACAAATAAATTACTGGTGTAATTTTAATAGGACTAAATTCGTTTTGTAGTTTGTAGAGATACATATTCATGCTTCTCTAAATATTGTGCCATCAGATTCATTTATTGTAATTATTTCATGTATATAATTGTGCAAAAGTTATTCGAATTGTTTACAAATTTTGAACTATATAAAAGTCGTAGTTTTTAACTGCACCTTTAAGTTCGTATTTTATAATTGATTATTTAAAAATCCATTTTTGAGTAGATCCAACACCATTTTGTTGAATTTTAATAAAGTGTAAATCTGTCCTAATTTCTGATTCTTTCTAGAGAAAAAACATTATTACAATTTATTTAGGACAGCTTTATGCCCAAAAATATGTTTCTGATTTAGTTTTTAATACAAATGATGATAACTTTATTAATGAAATGATGTTCGCATATTATTATTTTAAGCGTATTTCTCTTATAAAATCTAATATTATTGAAATATCTTCATCTTCGTGGAGTTATGCAGGTGGTGCTCATGGTTACGGATTTGCAGATTACTCATATTATGACCTTGATAAAAAGGAATATTTCAATCTTTTGGATTGTTATAAAGAAGATGTTTTAGATTTTATATATAATAAGGTAAAGTGCTCTCGCTTTAAGGATGATGATATTGGTGGACAAAATATAGATGAAAATATAGACACTTTCTTTAAATATCTTGATAAAAAAAACTATTGGAAATCGTAGCTTAAAGTCTAATCAATATTATTTTACAGAAGATGGCTTATATGTGGAAATTCAAATGCATGATACTCTTTATGATCAAGAAGAATTTTATATTGGTTGTAATAATTGGGAAGTTTTAATTCTATTTTCTGAGCTTGATGTATATTTAATCGAAGATTCTGCAATAGATACTATGTTACAAAAATAGAGTATCCTAACTATAGTATATTGCTTTTCGTTTATTGATTTTTGAATCTTGATATTTGATTCTTGAATCTTGTTATTTGTATTTTGATTTTTTTACTTTTGTAAAAAAAAAGATATATGAGTTTTGTTAATCCTTCATTTTTATGGGCAATGTTTGCAGTTTTGGGGCCTATAATTATTCACTTAATAAATTTTAGAAGGCATAAAACACTATACTTTAGTAATACAAGTTTTCTTAATGATTTAAAAAAAGAAACTCAAACTCGAACAAAATTAAAGCAGATACTTATTTTACTTGCCCGAATTTTAACAATAGTAATGTTAGTAATTGCATTTGCAGGGCCATTTATTCCATATAATAATGCAGATAATCAAAAAAAATCTGAAATAAATGCTATTTATATAGATAATTCATTTAGCATGGAGGCTGAAAGTCAAAAAGGTCAGGCTTTTGAGCAGGCAAGACAGATAGCCAAACAGATAGTGTATAATTCTAATACAGGAATGGATTATATTATTCTTACTAATGATATGTTACCTGAGCATCAGTTTATTATTGATCGTGATAGATTTATTAGGGAAGTGGATAAAATGGATATTAGCTCATCAAGTATAACACTTGATGAAATTATTTTAAAACTTGGTTCTTTAATTCCTGAACAGAAAAAGGCTAATCTGTATATTATTTCTGATATGCAAAAAACTTTTATTTCCGAACCCCAGTTTGAATATCCGAAAAATATTAACATTATATATTTACTTGTTGAATCTGTAAAATCAAATAATATGTTTATTGATTCTTGTTGGTTTGAAACACCTGTGCATCGTTTGGGACACGAAGAGAATCTGGCTGTAAAAGTGGTAAATTTATCAGATGAAGACTATGTTGATATTCCTGTGCAATTATTTATAAATGATTCTTTAAAAGCTTTGGCAAGTTTAAGTATCGAAGCAGGACAGTCGGAAAATATGCAGCTAACATATATAAATACAGAGCCAGGTTATATAAATGCCAGAATAGAATTGTCAGATTATCCTGTAACTTATGATAATTCATTATATTTTAATTACACTGTTGATATTAAAACAAGTGTGTTGATCATTAATGGAACAGAAACATATAATAATTATTTGAGTTCATTATATAAAAGTAATATAGAAGATTTTGTACTTCATGAGGTTAATCAGGGAAGTGTACAAGTGGCAGAATTTAGTAAATATGATATTATTTTGTTGAATAATATTTCTAAAATATCCAGTGGTTTAATTTCAGATCTTAAAGAATTTGTTAGTGCTGGAGGTTCTTTGGCTTTTATTCCTGCTGCTGAGATCGATTATTCTAGCATAAATAATTTCTTGTCTGCATTTAATGCAGGAGAATATACTAAAGTAAAAACGAATACAAATAGTATAGCTAATTTGGATTATGAAAACAGAATTTTTAAAAATGTATTTATTGATAAATCTACACAAACAGGTTTTCCTGTTATTTCTCTTGCTCATAAATTAGTAGCCTATAATAATTCTACATTTTCTAGTATAGTTAATTTTGAAAATTCTAATCCATTATTAATTGAAGGTGAATATAACAAGGGACGGTTATATGTCTTTAGTGCTACAATTTCCGATATAAATAGTGATTTTGTTAAAAGTCCATTGTTTGTTCCCATATTTTACAATATTGCTATTAATTCGCAGTTATCCAATTCTATATATGCAGTATTGCAAAATGGAGCATATTTAGAGATAAACTATCCAGGTGAAATAGTGTCTTCAGATATATTCAGAATTACAGATAATGAAAATACGGATATAGTTATAAAATATAATTCTATTGGGAAAAATCTGGTTGTTTTTATCCCTAAAGAAATTAAGAAAGCAGGTAATTTTAAGTTATTTTGTGTTGATAAATTTGTTTCTAATATTTCTGTGAACTATAATAGAAGTGAATCAGTCCTTGATTATTATAATGCTGAAAGTTTAGCTAATTTTATTGAAAGCAAAACAGGAACTCCTGCAAAAATTATTGATTATAATTCTGATGATATTTCTGTTGAATTAAAAGAATTTGAAGAAGGAAAATCTATGTGGCAGTTGTTTTTAATGCTTGCTTTAGCTTTTATACTCTGCGAAATTGCTTTTGCCAGATTTTTAAAGTAAATCAGATGTTTTACAAATAAAATATAATTTCATAAATAAATCCGGTGATAATCTTTTAACGAAAGATTATGTACTTTTATTAGTTAGAGTCTTAAAGTCAAATTTGAATTAGTAATATTTCTCAATTTATTTGAAATAATGTTTGTTTGTGTTTTAAGTTTAACTTTTTGCGAAATATCATATTTTCCTAAATCATAATTAGTAATTTTGTAAAGTTTCTATCTATATAGAGTAGAGAATTAAATAAATGGTAATATTAGCAAACAAAATAAAGATAACTGGATTAGTACAAGGTGTAGGCTTTCGTCCTTTTATTTATAAACATGCGTTAAAATATAATCTATGTGGATGGGTTGAAAATCGTAACGATGGTGTTGTGTTAGTAATTGAGGGAAATTCTCAAAATCTTAAATTATTTATCGACACCCTAGAAGAGTTGGCTCCACTGGCATCGTCAATTTCAACAATAAGTATTGAGAATGTAGAAGTTTTAAACTTTAAATCTTTTGAAATTAAGAAAAGCGAAAGCGTTTCTGAAGAAGTTACAGAGGTCTCACCCGATATAGCAGTTTGTGATGATTGCCTTGAGGACATTAAAAGTCAGAAAAACAGGGTGAATTATGCATTTACAAATTGTACAAACTGTGGTCCAAGGTTTACAATTATCAAAGACTTACCATACGATAGGCAGAAAACAACAATGAAGCCTTTTGTAATGTGCGAAAACTGTCACAATGAGTATACAGATATTATGGATCGACGTTTTCACGCACAACCTGTGGCATGTGATATCTGTGGTCCGCAATATCAAATGATAATCAATGATGAACGTGTTGATGATATTACAGAAATTATTGACAAAACCTGCAAACTAATCAAGTCTGGTAAGATTGTTTCAATCAAAGGACTTGGTGGTTATTTTATGGCATGTGATGCAAATAATGAAGATTCTGTTCAAAAAATGCGCGATGTAAAAGGACGTGAAATGAAACCATTTGCAGTAATGTTCCCTGATATCGAAACTATAAAAAAGTATGCTTTTGTAAATGAAAGTGAAGAAAAAAGTCTGACATCATGGCGACGTCCAATTGTATTATTAAACCATAAAAAGCAACTTGCTCCTGGGGTTTCTTCAGGTTTTGACAGAACTGGTGTAATGCTACCTTATATGCCATTACATCACATGTTGTTCGAAAATCTGGAAACCGATGCAATAGTTTTAACAAGCGGAAATATATCTGATGAGCCAATCGTGATTTCAAACGAAGAGGCAGAAAAAGTCCTTTTGCCAATTTCTGATGCTTTGATTACATACAATCGTGATATATACAATCGTACTGATGATTCTGTGCAGATATATGTAAATGGTAAAAATAGAATGATTCGTCGTTCTCGAGGTTATGTTCCAAATCCAATACGACTTGATCTAAACGTCGAAGGGATTTTTGCCGCAGGAGCAGAACTTGTAAATTGTTTTTGTATTGGTAAGAAAAATCAAACAATTTTAAGTCAGCATATCGGAGATATAAAAAATTATAAGACTTATGAGTTTTACACAGAGTCAATAGAAAGATTTCAACGTTTATTTAGATTAAATATTGATACTGTTGTTTATGATTTACATCAGGATTATTTCTCTACAAAATTTGCTATAGAAACTAGAAAAAATGGGATTGGTGTTCAGCACCATCATGCTCATATTGCTTCGTGTATGGCAGAACATGGTTTAAATGAAACAGTAATTGGAGTTGCTATGGATGGTACAGGACTAGGAACAGACGGTAAAATTTGGGGAGGGGAATTCTTTGTTGCAGATTTAAATGATTTTGAAAGATATGCTCATTTTGATTATATCCCAATGCCTGGAGGTGATCTTGTAACAAAAGAACCTTGGCGAACAGCTGTATCTTATTTGTATAATGTATATGGTCGAGAATTTCTTGAGTTTGATTTGCCATTTCTAAAAGATATTTCTAAAGATAAATTGAACTTAATTTTATTGGCGATAGATAAAAAAATAAATTGTCCTGAAAGTTCAAGTGCTGGAAGATTGTTTGATGCTGTTGCTGCGATATCAGATATTTGTCCAATATCGAATTTTCATGCAGAGGCTCCTATGAGACTTGAGGCAGCTATAGAAAAAGATATTGAAGAATCTTATGAATTTTCAGTAGGAGAAATAATTTCTTTTGAAAATACAATAAAACAAATAGTAAATGATGTACAAAATAGTGTTGAAAAGTCTGTGATAGCAGCAAAATTTCATAATACTATTATTAATTGTATTTTTGTTCTTGCTGGAAAAATTCGCAAAGAGCGAAATGTCAATAAAGTAGTAATGTCAGGTGGAAGTTTTCAGAATGCATATATTCTCAAAAAAGTTGAACAATTACTTAAAAAGAATGGTTTTACAGTGTATGCTCATGAGAAAGTTCCAACTAACGATGCAGGAATTGCATTGGGACAATTGGCTATAGCTGCAAAACGTAGAGAAATTAAAGAAAATGTTAAATAAAATATGAAATAAACAAACAGACAGAAAGTTGATTATCGTGACGATAAGTATTAGATAACCAATCACTGATAACCGATATGATCACCGGAATTCTGTCTCAAAAATGATAAAATATGTGTTTAAGTATTCCCGCAAAAGTTATTAGTATCAATGGAGATACAGCTAGAGCATCAGTTGGTGGAGCAGAGTATGATGCTAACTTACAGATGGTAGAAGGTGTTGAAGTAGGTGATTATATTCTTTTACATACAGGTTTTGCAATTGAAAAGCTTGATAAGGATGAAGCATTGGAGACTCTTAAAACCTTTGAAGAGTTTGACGAATTAAATAAACAACTCGACGATGAAGAAAAAGAATCAGGTAAAAGAATTGTTTAACCTAAGTTTGGTTTTTGAATTTGGAAAAATAACTCCGAACTTCGAACTCCGAACTCCTAACTTAAAGTAATGAAATATATCGACGAATACAGAGATAAAGAGATTGTTCTAAAACTCGTAAACCAAATAAAACAGATATCTAAAAAGAAAGTCTCTTTTATGGAAGTTTGTGGTGGACATACTATGTCTATTCAGAAATTTGGAATTCCAAGCCTGCTTCCCGATACAATTGAGTTACTTTCAGGACCCGGATGCCCGGTTTGTGTGTCGTCTCGTGAGTATATTGATAAAGCAATTGCATATTCTAGATTGGATAATGTGATTATTGCAACTTATGGTGATTTAATTAGAGTTCCTGGATCAACATCAAGTTTAGATAAAGAAAAAGCAAATGGAGCAAATGTGAGAATTATTTACTCTGTTTTGGATGCTTTAAAAATTGCAAAAGAAAATCCTCATAAAAATGTAATTTTTCTTGGAATCGGTTTTGAAACAACAGCGCCAAGTAGTGCTATGGGAATTTTAAATGCTGTAAAACAAAATATTGATAATTTTTATCTATTTAGTTCTCATAAGATAATGCCACCTGCTATGGCTGCTTTAATAGATGAAGGTGCTAAAATAGATGGTTATATTGCTCCTGGTCACGTTAGTACTATTACGGGAACATCAATTTATGAAAATATTCCAGAAAAATATGGTTTGGCTTGTGTTGTAGCAGGATTTGAACCGGTTGATTTACTGCTTTCTATATATATGTTGGTAAAACAAGTTGAGGAAAATGATCCTAAAGTTGAAATTCAATATAAAAGAGCTGTAAAGCCTCAAGGAAATATAATCGCTCAGAAAAATATGAATGAAGTTTTTGAACTTGGTGATGACTGGTGGAGAGGTTTGGGCGTTTTGCCTAAAAGTGGATTGAAAATAAGAGGAAAATACAAATCTTTTGATGCTGAAGCAAATATTCCGGTAGAAGTAGAACCAACACGAGAAGATAAAGGATGTATTTGTGGTGAGATTTTAAAAGGTTTAAAAAAACCAAAAGATTGTAAATTATTTGCAAAAGTATGTACTCCTAACGATCCTGTTGGAGCTTGTATGGTGTCACACGAAGGCTCTTGTCATGCATATTATCGTTATAATAGAGATTAAAAATAGTTTGTAGTTGGGAGTTGCAAGTTTGGAGTGAGGAGTTAAGAATATAGATAGTTATTAGTTGAAAATGTTAGTAAAAGTAATGAATAATAAAAAATAGGAGTGAAAGTGAGCTGCAGTTTAATCAATTTGAAACATTTTACATTGAGCCTGTCGAAGTGTCGAAATGTAGGCACTTGTAACTTTAGATCACTTTAGGCACTCCGAACAAGAAAAAATGAAAACAGATAAAATATTATTAGGTCACGGAAGTGGTGGAAAATTGTCTCACGATTTGATTCAGAATTTATTTGTGAAATATTTTAGTAATCCTGTATTAGATTCTCAAACAGATGCTGCTGTGCTTGGTGTTCAAGGAAAAGATATTTCTTTTACAACAGATTCATTTGTTGTTGATCCGGTATTTTTTCCAGGTGGGAATATTGGTAAACTTGCTGTTTGTGGAACAGTAAACGATATTGCTGTTTCAGGAGCAAAACCATTGTATCTTACATCAGCTTTTATTATCGAAGAAGGTTTTCCAATGAGTCATCTTGAAGAAATTGTAAAAACTATGGCTGATGAGGCAAAAAAAGCTGGAGTAATGATTGTTACTGGTGACACAAAAGTAGTTGATAAAGGCAAGTGTGATAAAGTTTTTATAAATACTGCTGGTATAGGTATTATTGAAGATAAATATAAACACATTGGTAGTGGTGTAAATATAAAAGCTGGGGATAAAATTATTATTAATGGAACTATTGGAGATCACGGTATGGCAATAATTAGTGAACGCAATGAGTTAAATATCTCATTACCAATAAAATCTGATTGTGCTTGTTTAAATGAGCCTATTGCTATTGCATTAAATGCTTCAGAGAATGTAAAGTTTATTCGTGATGCTACTCGTGGTGGTTTGGCTACGGTTCTTTCTGAATTAGTAGATAGAAAACAATTTGGAATTAATATCGACGAGTCTAAAGTTCCATTAAATGAAAGCGTCCGTGGAATGTGTGAGCTT
>CAYUWD010000144.1:0-5363 GCA_964448235.1 uncultured Bacteroidales bacterium
TAATATTTAACACATTAAGACTGTAGTTTAGATTAGTCTATAGCTGTTATTACATCAGCCTTTAATTTCTTAGTTAAATGTAAAACCATAAAGAATGTAACTACTGCAGATAGGAAATCTGCAGCCGGGAATGAATACCAGATTCCATCTTCACCCCACTTTAGAGGGAATAAGAGTACAAATGGGATTAAGAATAATGCCTGACGTGCAATAGCTAAGAAAAATGAAGCTTTTGCTTTTCCTAATGCCTGATACAGACCAGATCCAACAACTTGGAAACCAATAACCGGAAAAGCAATAATAAAAACTTTAAGTGCTCGGCTTCCAATTCTGATTAGCTCAGGATCGGTTGTAAATATTTTAACCAGATCAACAGCAAAGAAATAGAATATTACCATTGCAATTAAGCAAAATGCCGTAGTCCAAATGTTTGCTAATTTTAATACTTCCAGAACGCGATGATTCTTTTTGGCACCATAGTTAAATCCAGCGATTGGCATAAAGCCTTGATTTATCCCAAATAGAGGCATAAAAATAAACATAGCTAATCTAAATATTATTCCAAACGCTGCAATTGCAGAGCTTCCACTATAATATAATAATGTGTTATTTAAAGCTATGGTCATCACCGAACTAGCAATTTGTCTTCCAAATGAAGATGCTCCAATTGCAAATGTTTCTTTAGTAATTTTTCTGTCAGGAAGTGATAAAAGAGTTTTTAAATCAATTTTTAGAACACTTTTCTTGTTAAATGTATAGTACCAGATGCTAAGAACCATACCAGTAAACTGACTCAAGGTAGTAGCAAGAGCTGCACCCATTAAGCCCCATCCAAAAGTAAAAATAAATATAGGATCTATTATTATATTTAACACAGCAGCAATTGTTTGACTTATCATTGGGAACCTGGCATTACCTTCAGCTCTGATAACATTCATTAAAACAAAAAGAATATTTAAAAAGAAGGTTCCGGGCATTGCCCAACTGGCATATTCAAGTGCATAAGGTAAAATTTCTGAATCAGCACCAAATACCTTTAATATAGAGGTGAGGTTTGCATATGCAATTGTAAAAACAACAACATTTATTACAATTATTAGTGTTACAAGATTGTTTAAAGTTAAGTTAGCCTTATCTTTTTCATTTGCTCCTAAAGCTCTTGAGATAATCGATGCACCTCCCAAGCCAATTGCATGACCAAAAGTACTTATAGTCATTAAGAATGGCATTGAAACCGATATTCCTGCTATACCAAGAGTTCCCACTCCCCTGCCAACAAATATAGTATCAGCAATATTGTAAATGGATATTGCTAACATACCAAGAATAGATGGCAGAGACAAACTCCATAATAGTTTGCCTACATTCTCCTCTCCCAACCGTTCTGCCCTATTCTGCGCCATTTAATTTATTCCGATTTGTATAGTTTTAATTCAGTAAAATCAAAATCAGGATTAGGTATGTCGATTTTCATTTCAACAATCTTTCCGTATTTATCAGCTACAAAATTAACAGTTCCTTCAGGTAATGAAGGTGCTTTCTCAAATTTTATAGAAAAAGTATCGTAATGCCAGTGATTAAGTTCTCCCTGATATATTGAAGTATGCTTCATTTCCAAATATAATTTACCATCCTCTATTCTTACTTCAACATCCCCATAAACATCAGAATTGTAAACACCAACATAGTTATCTAGTTCAAATGAAGGTTTAGTATCAGGCACTCTGGAATCTAGCCATGCCTGTTTCTCTTCTGCATCATAATCATCAATCCAGGCTTTAACTTTTAGGTAATAATCGCTCCATTCCTGGTCAATTTTATCACTTACTAGATAATCAAGAATCTCATCTAAAGCGACCATATAGAAAATCGACAAATTATTTGTTAAAACAACAAAACCATAATCAAGTTCAGGTATAAGAACCGTTTGAGAAATCATCCCATCATACCCTCCATTATGAGTAACGATTAAATAGCCTTTATAATTGTATGTACCCCATCCTAAGCCATAAGCTTTGAAATGTGTTGATGGATGAATTGATTTATTAAAAGGCGAAATATCCTGAACTGTGTGTGCTTTCCACATTTCGTCAGAGGCTTCTTCACTGAAAATTCTTTGTCCGTTATATTCTCCTTTATTAAGCTGCAGAATCAACCATTGAGCAACATCATGAACATTTGAAAAAATACTACCTGCAGGAGCTATATTATGCCAGTCAATATATTCAGTTACAATATTTTGATCATCAACATATGCATGACAACTGGCTACATTTTTCTGCTTCAGGTTTTCCTCAAGATCCGTTTTTGTACGTTCCATTCCTAAAGGTTCAAATATTCTATACTTCAAAAAATCGTCCCAAGTTGTGTCTGTAACATACTCAACAATCTGACCTGCCGTTAAGAACATAATGTTAGAATATCCGAAATGTTCTCTAAACCCATAAGTTGGTTCAAGATATTTTGCATGGCGAATAACATCCTCGCGCGAATAATCTGAAGCATACCAAATTAAATCACCACTAAAGGTTTTTAAACCTGTTCGATGACATAAAAGATCCCGAATTGTCATTTGGTCTGTGACAAATGGATCGTAAAGTTCAAACCATGGAATATGATCTGTTACTTTATTATCCCAACTTAATCTTCCTTCGTCTACAAGTATTGCAATCGCAGCTGATGTAAACGCTTTTGTATTAGATGCAATAGCAAAGTTTGTATGTTCGTCAACTTTTGCTTTTTTACCGGTTTCTAGAACGCCAAAACCCTGCTCATAAACTATTTCATCATCATGGACGATTGCCACGGCAAATCCGGGAACATTCCAACTCTCATAGGTTTTTGTTAATTCTAATGTTAGTAGTTCTGTGTCAACTTCTTTTGGTTGTGAGAAAGCGAGGAGAGAAAATAGAACTAATATTAAAGATAAAGTTGTTTTCATTTTTTACAAGTTTTGACCGATGACCGGTATCCGGTGACGGATGTTGAGTAAATAGTTTAATTAATACTGATAACTTTAAATTCTGTACGGCGGTTTAAAGCACGCCCTTCATCTGTACCATTATCTGCTATTGGAACAGAAAAATCATAACCTTTATAAGAAAGTCTATATTTCGAAATTCCCTGTTCAATAAGATACTCATATACAGATCTTGCCCTATTATTTGACAAAGTCTGATTATATTCTTTTGAACCAATGTTGTCTGTATGACCACCAATTTCAATTTTCAAACTAGGATTATCGTTCATATATTGAATAACTTTATTAAGCTCAGTATAAGATTCAGTCAATAATTCAAATGAATTAAATTCAAAGAACACATTTTTTAGTACAACTGTAATATCATCCTCTATTGGTTGCAAAGGAATATTCATGATATATGGTTTTGAAGGATCATCTAAATTTGTTAAAGAAAAGTTCTCTGAATAAAACAGGTATCCGGATTTTGACACATTAAAAGCATAATCTCTATCTACAGGGAGACAAACCATATATTCACCTGTACCTTTCTCTGATATTGTATTTACTAGAACTTCTCCGGACTCAATATCCAGCATTTCGCAACTGGCTTCTAATCTTTCATTTGTTTTAATATCGTAAACATAACCTTTGACATATGTTACAGTAACCGGTTTTACTTCCTCAGGAATTTCAAAGTAATAAATATCAAGATGTCTTTGACCACCAGAAGATGCAAACATTGCAATATCTCCTTTAGCATTTACAATAAGACTTCTTTCCTCCCCGTTTGTATTTATAGGATATCCAATATTTACAGGTGTTCCCCATTTTTTATCAGAATTTAAACGAGAATAATAAAGATCGAAATCACCCATACCAGGAAAACCATTTGAAGCAAAATAAAGAGTTCTACCATCAGGATGAATAAAAGGAGATAGTTCTTCATATTCTGTGTTAATTGAATCACCAAGATTAACAGCAGGTTCTGCAGCATTACCATCTTTATCTATTTTAGCCATCCAAATATCTGTTTTTCCATACCCTCCTGAACGGCCACTTGAGAAAAATAATGTTTTACCATCAGCAGATAATGAAGGATTGCTATCCCAAGAAGCGGAGTTTACAGTAAATAAGTTTTGAGGTTCTGTCCAAGAACCATTTTTTAAAAACATAATATACAAATCGCAGCTTCCTACACCATCTGGTCTGTTACATGCAGTAATAACGACTGTTTTCCCATCAGCAGAAACACATTGGGCTCCTTCATTCAATCTTGTATTTACGTTCCCCGGCATTGAAATTGCTTTATCATATTTTCCTGTCTCAGGATTCTTAAAAGAGACAAATAAATCTTCCTGCATACTCTCAGGAGATCGGGATGGTTTATTAGGATTAATAGGGATTTGACGAGTAAACACTAATACATTTTCATCAACAGATAAAGATGGCCAATATTCATCAAATTCTGTATTAACACCAACACTTTTGGGTTCAAAATTAACAGGATTCTGAAAAGCACTATCTGCAAAATAAATATATCTTTTCAATCTATCCGTATCATATTTTTTATACTTTTCTGGATCTGAATTTTCATAAAAAGCATCTATATAATCTCTTGCTTCGGCATATTTACCAATCCTGTATGAATTGATAGCTAATTTAAAACTTAAAGCTGGGTCATATTCAGGATCTATTTGAAATACTTTTGCATAATTTAGAAAAGCTTCGTTTGATTCTCCCCAAAAATCATATATTTCGGCTTTTAACAGATATGCTTCGAGAAAAAGAGAATCCTTACCAATAGCTTTATTTACCTCAGAGATAGCCAAGTTTTTTTGACCTCTTTCCATATAATTTACAGCTTTATTAAAACTTTTTATAGCTGATCTATTTTTAGTATATTCTGATTTATTTTGAGCTTGGCATGAAACTCCAAAAATCATAATAATCATGAAAATAATGCAAATAATTTTGTTCATAATTTAAGGTATTTTAAGGAACTTATGTGTTTGAACAGAAACATTCCATTTAGGATTCTTTTTCACATAATCCACAACCATTTTTCCTGTTTTTTCGAACCTGCTCCATTCTGGTTGAAGAGATAAAATACAATTAGAATCGACTTTTTTTGCACAATCTTCAGCCCATTCCAAATCAGATTCTTCATAAATAATAACTTTCAACTCGTTAAGTTTATTATAATATATGTCCTGAGGATGTTTTTGTTTTTTTGGAGAAAGACATAACCAATCCCATTCACCACTTAAATCGTGAGCCCCACATGTTTCAATCATTAAAGTGTAGTTATTGCTTTTAGCAATTTCACAAAACCTATCAAAATTATATATAAGAGGCTCCCCACCAGTGACAACAATAGTATCTGCAGAAGTTTTACTCACTC
>CAYUWD010000144.1:5423-8739 GCA_964448235.1 uncultured Bacteroidales bacterium
AATTGGAACAAATTGATGAATTTCAGGTTTCCATGTATCTTTAGAATCACACCACCTACATGCAAGATCGCAACCTCCTGTTCGCACAAAATATGCAGCCTTCCCTGTATTAAATCCTTCTCCCTGAATAGAATAAAACTCTTCTAATACGGGTATTTTATCTTCATTCAATTCTTTTTCAAATCTTTCTGTCATTTTTTAATAATATTATCCAAAATAGGTCTGGCAACGTCAACATGAATCATATAATTCATAATTTTCAGCTTCACATAATCTTCTTGATAGAATCTATAACCTTTATTTCTTCCATCAAATGCACCACTACCACTATCTTTAATCAAATACCAATATGTATCGCCTATTTTTTGAAATCCTACAAGATGAATACAATGATCATCAGTAGTTGTTCCATTACTTAAACGAAATTGACGAGAATCTTCATTGATATATTCAGAAGGAATATCAAATGTAGGAACAACTCCGATTTCATGATATTGATTATATCCTGCTTCTGAAACGTCTCCACATATACTTATTGTATATCCTTGCTGAATTGAAGATTGCAATAAATTCATATAGTCATCCAAACTTATATTGTAATAGTCTTTACAATGCCACCAGTTATCATTTTCAACTAATTCATGCTTTTCATTATAGGGATATTCCATTGTTGACATAAAACTAAAATAATCATCTGGATTTAATTTAAGATAATCTTCCATAAATGATTTCGGAGTATATGTTTTACTTTGATACACAAATTCTTGCGGAGGTGTTCCAATATATTTATCAAGTATTTCTTTAATTTTCCCAACAACCTCTACCTCGTTCCAATTTTCCAATGCTTTTACAGAATTCAGATAATCTTCCATTTCTTGAAACAATTCCCTGTGGTTATTATAGTTTAAACCAGTTTTAAGACCAGAATATACTTCAAAAGGAAGCATGCCATAATCATGCATTACTCTTTTTATTGCATTAGCTTCGGAACCTTCTCCCAGATATGTTTCTCCCTTAGTTTTAACGAAATGTTTTGCTCTATCTACATAATCCCAATATACAGTATATATTTCAGAGATATCACACTTAACACCTGCTATTCTATATGCTTCAGACTCCATAAAAGACGTTGCTGAATATGCCCAACATGTACCACTATTACCTTGCGAAACCGGTAAAGAATGATAAACGGTTTCATATTCATTAATTTGAACTGGATAGTTTTTCTTATCCATTTCCATTTCAAAATGTCTTTTACCAGTAAAATCGGGAATAAAAAAATCATCTTCGCCCATTATATCTCGCATAATCACTTTATAATAAAAGCCTGCTTTATATTGGACAAACTTTCCTTTATCATACTCCTGCGAAAAAACAATTGCTGAAATATTTACAACAAGAAATAACAAAACAATTTTCTTCATAATAATATATTTTGTACAAAGAAAACAAAAATCGTACTGAAATACATCAATCACATAAAATATTTATCTACCAAGAAAAAACATATAAGCTAAATCATCTATTGACTAATTCATATCATCTTTTTCACATTTATATATTTGAGGAAATATTCTTTTCATTTGTTTTAATATCTTAAACCAGTTACCTGTTTCAACATCAATACCCCAACTACCAGGCATTAGTTCTTCAAATTTAATCATAGAAAAAAAAGCTTTTCGAATAAAACTCAAATTAATATTTTCTAAATATTTATCGTCGTTTAATATTTTATTCATATCCCGAATCCAATATTTATAAGCCGAATTAGAAGCATATAATTTTAAAAATCCAGACATTTCTTCTTCATCTGCCACAATTTTTGAATCAAATAAAGACTTAATAAAAGAATAAAATTGGGGTGTATACTCAAAAGTATGATCGTTGTGATATTTAATATAATCTCTTTCGGAAATATCTTCAAAATAAGGTAAAAAAGATAATACCTGACAATAAAATGATATACTGTGTTCAAAGGTATTTTTTTCTTTCAGAATAATTTTAATCGGTCCACTCAGGCTATCCATGAATTTATTGTTTCAAAAAAAACAATCAACATCTGTTTTTGTTCAAATAGAATAAAGGATTCTATTTACAAACTATTATTTTACATAGTAATATAGTCATTAAAACCACTCGACCATATATCACAGATCATATTGTTTTCATCTAAATAAATTATATATACTTCGATATCGTGTATTTCTTCAACAATTTTAAGAGTTTTTTCAAGTCCACAAACCATAAAACCAGTAGCAAAAGCATCACATTTCATACAGTTATCACTAATTACAGAAACACTTAACAAATTATTTTTTGCATAATACCCGGTTCTGGGATCAATAGAATGTCCTATTTTTTCATTTTTATTTTCAATATATTTACGATAGTTTCCTGAGGTAGCAATTGCTCTACCTGATAGATTTATAATTAGCTGATTTTCACGATTACCTAAATCAGAACCTTCAATAGGTTTATCTATTCCAATACGCCAAGGCTCACCATTATTATTGTTTCCAAAACAATAAATTTCCCCACCAATTTCAATCAAAAAGTTTTCAATATCCAAATTAAAAAAATAATCTGCTACAAAATCTACAGATAAACCTTGTGCAATTGCATTAGTAATAATAGTTGTATTATTATATTTGTTTATTTTGTTTCCATTTATACTTATTTTATCAGACCCCACATATTTTAGCAATGAATCAATTTTCGAGGAATCTGGCAACACAAAATTTTCATCTTTTATCCATCCAAATCCCCAAGCATTAACAATTGGGGCAACAGTAATATCAAAAGCTCCGTCAGTTTTATTATACACAAATAAACTTGTTTCGAGCATTAATTTAGTAAGTTCATCCATATCATTAGTCAAATTATTATTTATTTGACTAATATTTGAATTTTGATCATAATTAGACAAAGACTGATTAAATTTCTGTAACAAACTATCAATCTGAGGAGCTAAATCGTCTTCATACTCATAGGTTATATGAAATGTAGTCCCTTGAATATACCCTTCATAAAATCTATACTCTTTATTTTTCTGATTAACACAAGACATAAATAAAACGCAGAAAACAATAATGGTAAAAAGAAATTTCATAGCGGCAGCTTTTTAACAAAGATAGCAAATTATATTTTTCTCGAATTAAATAATTCATGTCTAATTTACAATTATTAGATATAATACGAGTTTTTTAATAATATTTACAAATTAATCATTAATTTTATAACTTAATTTAAAGACTTAATTATGGAATTAATAAAAAATCAAGATTATTTGTTTTTCCCAAAAGCAATGTGGATTGAA
>CAYUWD010000145.1:0-8582 GCA_964448235.1 uncultured Bacteroidales bacterium
ATCAAAATTTCAAAATTCGGCTTCGCAGCAACTTTGACAGGTAAACCAGCGTTCTAATCGGTAGTGTCCACATTAGTGTGTCTGAGTTACTAAAAAGTTTCTAATATTTTTAAGAAGTTTTGGTTCATTTTTATTGTTTTCTAAACAATTTTGGTTCAAAATTAAAATTATAAATTGGATAAGCATAAGTTTTTTCTGATTTATATGAGACAAAAAATTTGTGCAAAACAGAGTTCTGTAATTTTTTTTTTACGAAGTAGAAAGAAAAACGATCAATATATATGCGGCATTTTGTGGTTACATTGGTATTACATAGGTTATGGTTTCACAATCTCATATAATTTGAGGGAATTAAATTGAGATTGAATTTTCCAATATGTTTACAACTCTAGGTTCAAAAATTCTCCGGTAAAACTGTTCTTATTTGTAGCAATATCTTCAGGAGTTCCTTCTGCGATTATCTTTCCACCATTTTTTCCACCTTTTGGGCCTAGATCAATAATCCAATCGGCAGATTTGATAATATCCATATTATGTTCAATAATTATCATGCTGTTACCTTTGTTAATCAGAGAATTTAAGACTTCCAATAATACTCTGATATCTTCAAAGTGTAATCCGGTAGTTGGTTCATCCAAAATATAAAGAGTATTGCCGGTTTCGCGTTTCATAAGTTCAGTAGCAAGTTTCACTCTTTGAGCTTCACCTCCCGAGAGAGTTGTTGAGGATTGTCCCAAACTAATATAACCAAGTCCAACTTGTTGAAGAACTATAAGCTTTTTATATAATTGTGGTATATTTTCGAAAAATTCAACAGCAGTGTTAATGGTCATATTTAGTATGTCTGAGATAGATTTTCCTTTAAATCTTATTTCGAGTGTTTCTTTATTATATCTTTTACCTCCGCATGTTTCGCATGGAACGTAAACGTCTGGTAAAAAGTTCATCTCAATTGTGCGTACTCCTGCACCTTTACATGTTTCGCATCGCCCGCCTTTAACGTTAAATGAAAATCTTCCTGGTTTATACCCTCTAATTTTAGACTCAGGAATATTTGCAAATAATTCACGTATATCTGTAAAAATTCCGGTATAAGTAGCGGCATTTGATCTTGGTGTTTTTCCAATAGGAGATTGATTTACTTCAATGTATTTATCAATATTTTTTAACCCTAATATTTTATCGTAGCTCAAAGGGAATTTATTTGCATTATAAAAGTGTTTTGCTAATGCAGGGACAAGCGTTTCATTTAATAAAGTTGATTTGCCTGATCCGGATACTCCTGTTACGCATACCATGACTCCAAGAGGGAAACACACATCTATATTTGTTAGATTGTTTCCTTTTGCACCTGTTATTGTAAGTTTCTTATCATTTATTGCTCTTCGAGTTTTAGGTACGATTATTTGTCTGCTACCATTAATATACTCAGATGTAATTGAATTTGATTCAGACATTTTATCAGGGGGGCCATAATAAACTAATTTACCACCTTTGCGTCCGGCACCGGGACCTACATCAACAACATAATCAGATTTTTTTATCATATCTTTATCATGTTCTACAACGATAACTGAATTACCTCTATCTCGTAATTCTTTTAATGATTTGATTAATTTATTATTGTCTCGTTGATGTAATCCAATACTTGGCTCATCCAAAATATAAAGGACATTAACTAATCTTGACCCAATTTGAGTTGCTAATCTGATCCTTTGAGATTCGCCACCAGAAAGACTTTTTGCAGGACGATTTAGACTTAAATAATCTAATCCTACATCGAGTAAAAATTCTAGTCTGCTACGAACCTCTTTAATTACTTCGAAAGCAACTATTTTATTTCTTTGGGATAGGTCTTTGTCGGAGTTTCCAAGAAATGTATATAATTCACGAATATCCATTGCAGATAATTCATAGATATTTTTATTTGCAAACTTAAAATTAAGTGATTCTTTTTTTAGTCGTGCTCCATGGCATTTTGGACAAGTAATAAATTTATTAAATCGAAGAGAAGATTTGTTTGAATATCTATCTTTTTCTTCTTCTTCTTGTTTGGTTTTTATTTGATTTACTATTCCCTCGAAGCTAACAATATAATTTGATGATTCACCTAATGGGGTGTTTTTTAGTCTTAATTTTTCGCTACAACCGTATAGTAAAGCGTCCATTGCCTGTTCATTCAAGTTTTTAATAGGTGTTTTTAAATCAAAACCTATTTTATCTGCAAGAGCATCAAGAATCCAGAATTTAAGAGAATCTCTATATTTCCCTAAATAACTAATTCCACCATTATATATCGAAATTGAGGCATCGGGAATTATTTTACTGATATCAATATCAGCAATAACTCCTAAACCGTTACATTTTGAGCAGGCACCTTGTGGTGAGTTAAAAGAGAATGTATGAGGTGCGGGTTCTTTGTATGAGATTCCTGAAGAAGGACACATTAGAAATTTGCTAAAATATCGGGGCTTATTGCTGTCCTTATCCAGAATCATAATAATTCCTTTTCCTATGGACATAGCAAGATCAATAGATTTTTTAAGCCTTTTACGATCTTTGGATTTGACGATAGTTTTATCTATTACTAATTCAATAGAATGAGACTTGTATCTGTCTAGTTTTAGATTATAAACAATTTCACTTAATTCTCCATCAATTCTTGCGTTTAGAAACCCTTTTTTTCGATATGACTCAAACAATTCTTTATAATGACCTTTTCTGCCATCGATTAGTGGGGATAAAATATAAATTGGTTTGTTCTCGAAATCGTTTAAAATAATATCGATAATTTGTTCATCAGAATAACGCACCATTTTTTCACCAGTGATATGTGAGTATGCAGTTGAAGCTCTGGCAAATAAAAGGCGTAGATAGTCATAAATTTCTGTTATTGTTCCGACCGTTGATCTTGGATTTTTTACTGTAGTTTTTTGCTCTATGGCGATAACAGGGCTTAATCCTGAAATACTGTCGACATCAGGTCTTTCCATATTTCCGATAAATTGACGAGCATAAGCAGAAAATGTTTCCATATAACGTCTTTGTCCTTCTGCATATATTGTATCAAATGCGAGAGAGGATTTTCCACTACCACTTAATCCTGTAATAACACTCAATTTATTTTGAGGAATATCAATATCAAGATTCTGTAAATTATGTACGCGAGCCCCACGAACACTTATTTGTTTATTTTTTTTACCCATTCTTCACTTAGTCTGTATCTTTTGGTAATATGCAATCTCTTACACCTTTTGCAGGAATAAGAATTGTATACTCTTTTTGCGAGTTATTAATTAAACTCTTTCCTCTCAGCCATGGGTTAAACTGTTTTAGCATTTTATAATTTGTACCATTATCAAAGGCAAACTGTACAAGGTCATTAATAGTGCTGTCAACTTTTATTTCAATAGTTTCTAATATAGGGTAACGATCTTTAACAGGGATGTTAAATCCATAATTTTCCGGATTAGACATAATTATTTTATATGCAAGAATTCTGTATATATATCTTGCAGTTTCATCATTTAGTTTTAGATCCCAATAAGTTTCTACATTTTGAAAATCGATATCTTTTTTTAAGCCACTCATTCCCATATTGTATGATGCCGCAGCAAGTGTCCAATTCCCAAAATAATTGTATGCTTCTTTTATGTATTTTGTTGCAGCAATTCCGGATTTTGTTAGATTATATCTTTCATCTACAACTCTGTTAACTTCGAGACCTCTTTCTGTTGCAGTTCCTTTCATAAATTGCCAAAATCCGGCAGCATATGAAGGACTGACTACATTAGCCAAACCACTTTCTGCAACGCACAAGTATTTAAAATCATCGGGGATATTATTTTCTTTGAGAATTTTTTCAATAATTGGAAAGTAACGGTTTGCTCGTTTTATATAGAGTATTGTTGATGAATGTCGATATGTATTTATAACTAGCTCAAAATCGAGAGCCTCTTTTACGTCAAAATACTCTAAAGGCACATTCTCTCCACAAAAATCCATTTTATCAGGAATATTTGGTTGAAAAACATTATATGGAGTAATTATAGAATCAGTAATTACAGTGTCATTACTTTCAATATTATTGTCTTTTGGCTTATCAGAAAAAATGAATAAGTTTGAAAGTATAACGCCTATGCCAATACCAATAATTAGCATAAATGGAATTTTTATTTTTTTTGAAATACTCATTATTTTTGTTTTGAAATTTTGGAATTAATATATAAGAATAAAAATATTATAATAGGATAAGCTGCAAAAAACCATAAATTTTTGTAGTTAAAATTATTTGAATGAATTAAATACATTGCTAAACAAACACCAAATGCATTTATTAAAAATAACACTACTCCAACCCATCTTACAGATAATCCCAGATAAAATAAATGGTGAGTAGTATGATCTCTACCACCAACGAAAGGCGATTTCTTTTTCAATAAACGATTTATTGTAACTGTTGTTGTGTCAGACAGTGGAACAATAAAAGCGCAAGCAACAATAATTATCTGTTTAAAATTATATCCATATTGGAAATTTTCAATTGGGACTGCATTCCAGTAAATAATTATTCCAACCATAGCCAGAATAGCACCTAAGTATTGACTTCCATTATCGCCCATATACATTTTTGATGGATGCCAATTGTAGAATATAAAACTAATTAATGTAGCAGAGCTTGAAATTAAAACTAAACTTACATAAATGGATATTTGTGAATCTGATAATATTGAAAATAAAGCTGCCCCCCCGATAATAGTTAAGCTAGTAAGAGAGGTAACAGCATCCATATTATCTAACATATTTATTGAATTCATAATTCCTACTACCCATAATACAGTAATAGTATAATTATACCATTCGTATGGAGATATTTTTATATATATTCCGTTAAAAATAAAAATAAAAGCGCATAAAAACTGTATGATAAATTTGAAAGATGGTGGAGTATTAATAATATCATCAGCTAGTCCCATAATAAAAGAAAGGGTAACAACTAATAAAATGCTAATATACTCTCCTGTTTGATATATTTGGTTTTTGAAGATAAATAAAACAGTAATTGCCATACCCAAAAAAATGGCATAAAATCCTAATCCACCAAAAATAGGTTTTGATTGTGTGCTAAAACGTATTGCTGAATTGTTAGCTTTTTTTACTAGGAATTTAATTGGCCTTTTAATAAAAAAATTATTTAAAAAGAGACCTAAGCTTAATGATAAAATAAAAGTAATCAGTATTGTTAATTCCATTATTTTTTGCGTTTGAATAGATCAATAAATTTCAAGAAAAAGTTTCTTTTATCTTCAACTTCTTCTCCATAATAACTGTTATGTATTTTTGTAAGATATCCATATCCATAACCATACGTTGTGTAACCATATTGATACCCATAACCACTTTTGTAGCCATATCCATATCTTCCTGAACTTCTTTCAATTCCGTTTAGAATAATTGACATATTTTTTATTTGGCTGCTTTCAGAAAATGAGTTTACATTTTCGATAAAGGATTTTGGACTAACTCCTGATCTCATCACATATATAGGATTATGAGCAAATTGATATGAAATAAGAGCATCTGTAACGATACCTACGGGTGGAGTGTCAATTATAATTAGTTCATAATCTTTTTTAAGTTCATTAATTAGATTTTTAAAATTATCGCCTAGTATTATTTCTGCCGGATTAGGAGGCAATGGGCCACTTGTAATAAAATCTAGATTATCAATTTCGCTATGATTTACACATTCTTTATAGGTGTGTTTGTTTATTAAAATAGTACTTATTCCTTTAATGTTTTCGGTCGAAAAACATTTGTGAAGACGTGGCTTTCGTAAGTCAAAGTCCAGAACGATGATCTTTTTGCCAGTCATAGCATATATTGCAGCAATATTTAGACCAACAAAAGTTTTCCCTTCACCGGCAATGGTTGACGAAACTGTAATTACTCTACATTTTTCTTTAATAGGATAGAATTCGATGTTTGATCTGATATTTCTAAATGATTCTGCCATCATAGATTTTGGTCTTTTATGCACTACGACCTGGGAAATGTCCATGTTTATTTTTGCAGCCGGAACTCCTCCAATAACAGGTATTTTGGAATATGTAGAAATATCTATAGTAGATAGTATTTTATTGTATAATAAGTATTTTAATAATACAAACAATATTGAGATAACAAATGCAATTATTATAGACATAAGCATTACTCTGCTTAATATTGGGTAATCCGGAAAAGCTGGAATAGATGCTTTTTCCAAAATTAAATTATCGCTAACATATCCTGCTTGCGAAATCATAGTTTCTGCTTTTGTTTGTATTAATTGGCTGTAAAAGTCTTCATTAATAGAGTAAAGCCTAATTAATCTTGCATATTCAATTTCATCATAACTAGAGTCTATAAAAACTTGATTTTCCAGTTCATTTCTTTTGTTTGTATATTCTACTTTTTCATTCTTTAATCTTTCAATTGTTGAATCAATAAAATCTATTATTGTTTCCTTTTTAGTAGCAATTTGTTCATCTATTGTTACAATTTTATGATTGTTTGCAGTAATGTCAAATAAGAGCACTTCTTTCTTACTAATTAATTCTTGAAGAGAGTTTATCATTCCGGAAATAAATGTACTCGATTGTTGGCCTGATAACATAGCTAAAATTTCGTATGTTTTTAGTTCAGGATCACTTTCTATTTTTTCATTCACTTTTTCGAGAGTCATTATCTCGAAATCAATAGTTAAAAGTTTTGTCTCTAACTCTGACATTTTCGAAGAGTATAAACTTGTTTTATTGAAAAGGATACTTTCGTTTCCTGATTTAATGTTGTTCAGTTTTTTAAAATTGTGTAAATCTTGTTCTGTAGAAGTTAGTTGGACAAATACATTATCCATTTGTTGATCAATGTAACTAATAATATTTGTCGCACTTTCTTTCTTTTTATTTTCATCGAATTCAATGAATTTTTCTGCAATTGTATTAGTTATTTCAGCAGATTTTCTTGCATTGTAATCGTTATATGTTATTAAAATAGTTCCTGCATTTTCGTTAAGAACTTGAATGTTTAGATTCTTTACAATATTAGATAAAACGGTTTTGGTATTGTTAATGACATAAAAATATTCAGACTTATTATTAGGGTTTAATTCAAATTCCATTTCTTTTTTTGATGGAAAATGGATAAATACTTCCATTCCATATATTGATTGCCATTCTTCTGGGGAAATCAGATAATCATATTCTTGATTTCCAATTTTATATGATAGATGGCATTTATAATCTATAAATTCAATGTTGATTTTTTGATCAAGAATTATTGTATTGTTCATTCTGTAATTTACCTCAAAAGGAGTATTGCCATATAGTTCTGTATAAAGAAATGTTCCTTGTCGATAATAACTTACATCAAGAGGTAAACTGGAAATTACGGTTTTTAAAAATTCGTTCGATCGTATCAATTCAATGACAGGAGCTAGTTCTGTTTCCATCACTCCTGAGTTTATGTTAAGAATTTGATTAGTTTTATTTTCATTCTTTATTTGTAAAACAGTAGAAGTTTTATATACTGGACGAGTATATCTAAAATAAGCATACCCAGCACCCAGAGAAACAATAAAAATGATTAGTATTAACCATAAGTTCTTTCTAAAAATTGTAAAGAATGTTCTAGGGTCAAATTTTTGATTAAATATTGGTATCTTATTTTCCATCTTGAGGTTTTATTTATTAAATGCGAAAAATATTCCGTAAATCGATATTAATGTAGTTGTTAAAGTTAGATATGGTGATATTTCTCGCAAAGCTCTTGTGACATATTGAGGCTTACTGTCAACATATATAATGTCGTTTGCTTCTAAAAAAATGTTAGAGTCTTTAAGTTGACTTAGATTTGATATGTTCCAATAATATATTTCAGGATTTTGTGTCAAATCACCTCTAATTAGTTTAATTCTGTATGACTTGCTAATATCTGAAAGCCCTCCCGTTTGTGCAATAGCTTCAATTAATGTAAGATTTTCTGTTGGCATCTCAATAATGCTGGCAGAAGTCCCACTATTCATAAATATCATTACTTTACGATTTGTAACTTGTAATAAGACAAAGGGATCTACATAATAGTCACTATATAATTCTTCTAAATATTTTTCAGCTTCTCGAACGGTTTTTCCACTGATTGGAATTCGTCCTACTATTGGCAATTTTATTAATCCATCAAACTCAATCGGGAATTCCAATCCTTGTTGATTTCTATTCATATTCATATTGCTACCACCAGACTGATTGTTGCCTGTCCCAAATAATGATTCCCCAATATTACTAACCACTCTAATCGAAATTTTATCGTAGGGTTGAATAACATATTCTTTTTTCGAAGCTTCAAAATTCGAAATTGGATATTCTTCATCTACTTCGAACATATCTGAAGGTCTTAAAACTTTACAGGAATTAAAAGATATGATTATAAGTAGTAATGATAGAATTATAAAATGTTTATTTTTCATGTTTGAGTTTATTATAAACTACAAAAATAAAAAATAATTTTTAAGACCATATATATATAAGGAATATTTGGTATTAACA
>CAYUWD010000146.1:0-8577 GCA_964448235.1 uncultured Bacteroidales bacterium
CCGGTAAGATACTTAAGGTAGAGAAAGCACAAGCTGAATAGTTAAAACTTAAATAGCTTCTATGTTTTTTGGGGACTATTTTTTTCTTCTTATATGAATTTACTAATTTGATTGATAAATATATTTAAGAATTAAGGACTAGGAACATTGTTCCTAGATTTTTTAATCCTTATCATTAACCCATTAACTTTTTTTTCTTAAGTAAATAAACTAACTTTGTAATATAATATTTTAGATTGTGAATAAAAATAAAATAGAGAATCAGGAGGAAATGTTAAATCAGATGCGAGAAATTGCAAAGCTTAACCCTGAGAAATTACAAATAATTGAAACAAGTGTCGATTCACAATTACAAATTGATTTTTTTGAGAATTTACAAAATCTAAATATTGATAATACAGATATTGATATTTCTGTATTATATAATGAGTTGACTAATTCTGAAACAAGTATAAAACGCAAAAAAGAAATACTTGCTATTTACACCATTTTAGGCGAAGTAGAAAGCTATCGAATTCTTGAAAATTATTTAAAAATAGCTCCTAATGACCTTAAAACATGGGCTTTTTTAGCGTGTCAGCAAGCTCGGATGTTTTTAGAATCAAATTTGCTCGAAGAATCAAAAATTTATATAGCATCAGGACTTGGAGGAAAAGATTATAGATTAAGATACTTTTTTGCATTCTCAGCGAAAAATGTTAACTATTCTGATTCACAAAAAAATATTGTAAAAGGTGAAATCGAATATTATTTAAAAAAATACGATGGAATAATTGAAAATATCAAATTCAAAGAAAAATATTGTATTAGTGTTGTATTGATGCCATTATACGTTAATTTGGTAGATTTAATACAAGATGTTGTTACAGAAATAAACCAATATGGTGATTTTATACAAGAAAATGTTTTTCTAACAAACGAAAAAATTGTTGATATTAATGAATTAAAAGAACTATTTATTTAATCAAAAAGTGATGTCTTCTCAAACAGTAAAAATAGATCAATCCTGGTATCAAAGCATAGGAGAGGAGTTTAATAAAGATTATTTTAAAATACTAAAAGAATTTCTCATCTCTGAAAAATCAAAGTATAGAGTTTTTCCTCCAGGCTCACAGATGTTTGCAGCTTTTGACTATACGCCTTTTGATAAAGTTAAAGTAGTTATTTTAGGTCAAGATCCATATCATGGTCCCGGACAAGCTCATGGATTATGTTTTTCTGTTCCTGATGGGGTAAAAATACCTCCTTCATTAGTTAATGTTTATAAAGAGCTTAAAGAAGATCTAGAATTTGAAATCCCTACACATGGGAATCTTCAAAATTGGGCAAAACAAGGTATATTTTTGTTAAATGCGACATTATCAGTTAGGGCACATACTGCAGGGTCACATCAAAATAAAGGGTGGGAAACATTTACCGATAAGGTGATCTCAACTCTTAGTGAAAAACGTGAAAATATTGTATTTATATTGTGGGGAAATTATGCAAAAGCAAAAGCAAAATTGATTGATGAATCAAAACACTTAGTATTAAAAGCTGCTCATCCTTCTCCCTTAGGTGCATATAAAGGTTTTTTCGGTTGCCGACATTTCTCCAAAACTAACGAATATTTAATAAAAAATGGAATAGACCCCATAAATTGGAACCTAAAAAATGATGAAAATACTATACCTTTTTGATTTATTTTGAAAAAAACTAAAAAAATTAGTTTAAAATTCATAGTATGATTAGTTGATTTTCAAATAAATATCTATACATTCTTTAATGCTAAAAATAGAATTTCTTTTTTATCAAGACGATATCTTTTAATCATTTCCTCAGATAAATAATTCTTAATATCAAATTCCTCAACATTAAAACCGGCTTGTTTAATCCTATTAGGATAATCCAAACCATGCCAACGAACATGATCGTATTGTCCAAAAACTCTTTCTCTTTCTTTTGGGTCAGTAATGTTTATATCTTCGTGCGTTTTGTTATATGTATAATTAATAGGTACTTGCATGATTGCTCTACCTTCAGGTTTTAATATACGTAGAATTTCCTGCATTGCTATAATGTCACTCTCCACATGTTCTAATACATGATTACAAATTACCCAGTCATAAGTATTATCTTCTATCGGAATATTCATAATATTGAAATGAATATCGGCTAAAGGAGAAACAAGATCTCCGGTTGTATAATCAATATTATTATTTTTCTTAAATCTTTTATAGAATGGTTGTTCAGGCGCAATATGTAAAACCTTAGATCTTTTTGTAAAAAAATCTGAATGATTACTAAGGTAAATCCACATTAATCGATGTCTTTCTAATGACAAGCATACTGGACAAAGTCGGTTCTCTCCAGCTTTATTTCCATAAGGTAAAAATTTACGAAAATGCTTACCACATATTGGACATTCAACTTTGTTTCCAATATATAAAGGTCTAATAAGAACAGAAAATATTCTTGAAAACCTTATTAATAAAGGTCTTGGTATATTTCTTACTAAAAATCTAATTAACTTTCTCATTCGCTAAATCAATCTTCTGTGTTGTAAAGGATTTTTCATCAACTTTCAACAAATAATTATTTAAAACGAACCAAATATAGGTTTTTATGTTCGTATATCCCATTTTTCTTAACAAATTTGAATATTGGGCAGTTTGTTTTACATATTTTGATTGTTCTGTATCGCCAAATTTATAATCTACAATAATAATTTCACTTTCATTTTCCATTATTCTGTCCGGACGTTTGATAATACCTCCGACATCAGCAATTTCTATTTCATTACTAACACTATATGAACCATCAAACCATGATTTAATATATTTATTCTTAAGAATATTTGTAATGTTATCTCTATATTCATCTACAGAATCATCACAAATAATACTGGCATTTTTAAGCTTTTGAATAGCTTTATCTATGTCTGCAAATTCAATAATATTTTCAAATATTTTGTGATAAATCACACCTTTAAGTATATTATTTGAATCCGTATAAGATTGTTTATCCTTCTCATAAAAAGGTTTTATTACAATTTGTTTATTAGGAATAAAAACATCATAAGATTTAATATAATCAGTATTTATATTTCTTTTGTTTGTTAATGATAGAGAGCCTTGCGAATAGCTTATTTTAACCTCATTATCAATAATTTGCCAATTTGAGTTTTCAACTTGCGTAATATTCTCTATTCCTTTTTTGACAATTGACATAATTGAAACTTTTGAAGGCTTATTTTCTCCTGAAATAAATAGAGCTTTTTTCGCTCTTGTATATGCTACATATAACATATTAAAAGCTTCTATTGTCTGACGAAATTTATCCAAATAATAATTTTTAGCAAAATGACTTTCTTTTAATTTTAAATCAAAATTTGCTGGCCAAACAGGTAAAACATTGTATGGCTCTTTATTAGTATCAACCCATATAGTATTATTAGACTTATATAATGACCAATTGCAAAAAGGAACAAAAATAATATCTGAAGCTAAACCTTTTGATTTATGGACAGTAATAATATTTATTGCATTTTGTTTTTCAGGAATCTTTATATTCTGGGTTTTCCCTTTTTCGTCCCAATACTCTATGAAACCTCGTATTTCAGGAGTGTTATTTTGACTGTATTCATGGATTAAATCTCTAAATGAATTTAAAAAAGGTACATTTTCTTCAATTTTATTTAATTCTAATGTGAGAATTAACAATTCTGTTAACTCATGAAGAAGAGAATAATTATAGTTATCCTTAATTTTTAGTAATTTCCGTGTAAGGTATTCCGAAAATTCGAGCTGATTAAAAACTATTTCGTTATCATGTTTTAGTTTTGTAAACACATAATAAGAATAAGCTGCTTCAGTAAATGCAAGATTATCGTTTTTATTATCAAGATATCTAAAACAAGAAATTATTAACTTAATGGCTTTATTTGTTGAGATAAAAAGAGCTTCTGAAGAAACTACATCATAAATAACACCTGGTTTAGCTTCTTTTGACTGAGAGTATTTGATAATTTCTTTAGCTATTAATGAACCATCCTTATTTGAACGCACTAAAATCATCATGTCTCCTGGCTCATAATTCTTACTCTGCAAGATTTCAATATTCTTAATCAAATTCAGTATAATTTGATCTTGTAAGGTTTTAGTGTCTTTAAAAACGTCAATTTGTACTAAAGAATCGAAATCTTTTTTCGTATTTTGTTTTAAGTTTCCATATATTGACTGCCGTACTAAATTGCCTGTTATTTCTTGCAATTCAAGAGGAGTTTCATTATTTACCGATTGTTGTAAGATTTTTGAAGCTTCATCAAAAAAAGAATTATTAAAATCAACAATTGTCTTACCACTTCTCCAATTATCAACTAAATTAATGTTTTTTATAAAATTTTTAAATTCCTGCTCAACATCAGAGGCTAACAAACGCCAATCACCTCCCCGCCACGAATAAATAGACTGTTTTAAATCTCCAACAATAATATTTATTTGTTTTTCGCCACCAGAAGATAAACTTTCTGAAAGCAATGGTTTAAAAGAGTTCCATTGAATTTTACTAGTATCCTGAAATTCGTCAATTAAATAGTTTTCATAATATGTCCCTGTCTTTTCATAAATGAAAGAGGAACTATTTTGATTTGCAATTTCAGACAAAAATACTGGTATTTCAGAAATTAGAAATTTACTAGTTTCATATAGATTTTGGTGAATAATTTTTAGAGCTTTGTCAATTAATTTAGCAAAACTCAGTTGTTTTTTGATAATTCTTGCTGTATTATATTCTGTAATATTTTGGATATAATAGTTTTCAAGTTTTTCACTTAATGACATCAATTTAATTGTTGATGATTTAAGAGGTTCTTTATCTATATCACTTTTTTTTATCCATTTCGAAATATCGCCAATATTATTAAAATGAGTATCCATCTTGTTTGCAGATATTCTTTCTTTCGTTTGAATAAGTCTATGTATGATACTTGTATTTCCGCGACTAAAGTCTTCATATTTGAGATTATTAGACAATAGTATGTTCTTCATTTCAGAAGAAAATTCTTCAATATTTTTAATAAATTCTTTTTCGATTATATAGAGTTTATTCTTAAACTCATTATACTTAGCTAAATCAGAAAAAAAGATATTGTATTCAGATTCGTATTTACGATAATCAGATTCAAGAACGGTTTTAATAAAACTTTTAAGTTTACGTCTAAAATCCCATTTAACGGATTCATTTATATTCTCCTCAACAAGAGCTATGATATCATTTTTTAAATTTGAATTAGTTTCACAAAGAGACATTAAATCATCTACGCCTTTATTGATGATTTGTTCTTTATCAAGTTCTATCTCATAGTTATATTGTATTCCGGTTTCACGGGTAAAATTTTTAACAATTTTTTGAAAAAAACTATCAATTGTAGAAACCGAAAAAAAAGAATAGTCATGAAGTATGTCTTTAAATATATCTTTTGATATTTCAGAAATTTTTGAACTTGAAAGATTTGTATGTTTTTTAATAGCCTGAATTCGTTCATTAGGGGATGTAGATTTTGTAATATCATACATCTCTTCGACAATTCTGCTTTTCATTTCTTCACATGCTTTATTTGTAAATGTTACAGCGAGAATATTTCTATGAGCATGTTTTTTTGAAAATAATAGAAGAATATATTGACCTGCAATACTGTGTGTTTTCCCGGAACCTGCTGATGCAGAATATAATAATAATTGTCCCATTATTCAGGGACACTGATTTTTGTCGTTTCACATTCAAAAACATTTGCTGTATAAATGTATTCGTCAGGGAAATGCATACATTTTATTTCATATGTTCCAATTGGTTTAATAATAGTATTTGTTTTACCAACTTCTATATCTAAAACTTTTGTGTTATCAACAAAAACTTCTATTGAGTTTAAGGTATTATTTGTTATTTCTATTGTCCCTGTATGATTTAATTCACAAGATTCTTTAACACGACATGATACTGTTATAAACAATATAGATACAAGTACGAACAATATTGATTTTGTTTTCATTATTTAATAATTAGTTGGTTCAAATTTATTAAAAAAAACAATAATCTGCAAGAATATAAATTTAATAAAAAGTCAATTAGGACTGGTTGGTATCTTTATCTCTTTTGGGAATATTTAAACCGCGTATTACAGGGTCTGTACCGGGTTCATTAGGCAAATAGTCAAGATGTATTTTTGACATCGATTTAAAAATTCCACGTCGGGCATATTTAAAACGTTTTTCTATTTCATTAATAATTTCAGATGCTTGATTTCGTTTTGTTTTATCGCTCCATGGACAAATCTCTTTTTCGCCCGGGAAATTCTGTAATTTTGAAAAATCCTGTATTTCTTTATTTGTTAGTAAAATCATCGGACGAATTAATTTAATTCTACCATTGAACATTTTTAAACTTGCCGGCATAGAGCTAATGCTGTTATGATAACTCATATTTATAATTAATGTCTCAATCGCATCGTCCATATGATGTCCAAGTGCAATTTTATTACAATTAAGTTCATCACTTAATTCAAAAAGACGTTTTCGTCTATGCCAGGCACAAACAAAACATTGGGGCTTATTACTCTGCTTCTCAAAATCAACATCTATTGATTCTACAATGAATTCAATATTATTTTCTTTACAAAAGTTTGAAATATAATCCTTGTCAATAGAGTAGGGAACGTTTACTACATCAATATGTACAGCAACAACAGAAAAAGGTTTATCTGAATATCTAGATCGACTAGCCAGTCCGGAGAGTAAACTCATAGAATCTTTACCACCTGATACTCCGACTAGAATTTTATCGTCTTTATCTATCAGATTGTAATCATTAATTGCCTTTGCTAATTTAGAGTAAAAGTTTTTTACCTTTCTTTTATCTGACTGTTCGCTCATTACCTTAAATAACCAATTTTATTCAAATATGACCATCCGGTAGTCCAGTTTACATTTTTAAATGCTCCTTTATAAGAAACATTATCAAACCAATCATCATTTACTTCAGCAGTAATTCCAGTAACTTCACCTGTAGGAAGCACTGAAATATAATCAGACTCTATTAAAATGCCCGGATCACTTAAAATATTTCCCAAACTTACAAAATAATCATCTAATTCTGTTTGTTTTTCATCAGGAACAGTGCTTGTTTCACTAACTAAATTTAAAACGTCTGAATAATCGGTTATTCCTAAATAATAAAAAATATTGTTTTCAAATTGGATATTCTCGTCAGTAAATTTTGAATAAGAGTCAGCATCTGTATTTTCATATTGTATTTTTACTCCCCATGCCTGATTAATAAATACAGAGTTTTTATAAATTCCTGCACTACCATTTCTGAATGAAATTAGACCTTTTGAACCGGTTATACCTCTTCCAATAAGTGTAGAGTTAAATATCACAGGTTTTGTAAAATTATTATAATTGTCGTATCCACAATCATGTTCTGCAAGTAGGTCTCCAGCTGTATTTGTTTGTATTGCTAACCAAAACTGACCTCGTCCACAATATCCATCATCAAAATCAAAAGCATCATCACCACAAAAACCGGAGATAATATATTTGCAATCAACTGTTCCTCCAAAGAATTCGATTCCGTCATCTTTATTTGCAATAACTTCTACATGATGTATTTTCGTTCCGTTTCCAACACCACCTAAAGTAAGACCATTTATTTCATTCCCTACATCTAGGCTAGTTCCTCCATGACGTATTGAAACATAGCAAAAAATACCACTATCGTCATTTGTGTCTGTTCCTCCATAATCTGCTCTTTCATCATAAACAGGGATTCCTTCAATTTTTGATTCACCTGTTTCAGTATTTACCGGAGCATTTCCTAAAATAATTACACCACCCCAAAGTCCACTGGTTTCAAGAGGTATTGATCCTTCCAGATCATCGCTTTCAGCAGTAAAGATTATCGGTTCAGCTGCTGTACCTTCTGCAATTATTTTTCCACCACGACATACAATTAAAGCAGATGCTTCTTCTCCTTGTCCGGGTTTTGCACGAATGATAGTGCCGGGTTCAATAGTAAGAACTTGACCATCGTTTACAAAAACAAGACCATCAAGCAAATATTCTTTATCTGAAGTTAGTGTAGTTGTTCCAATACCCGTACCCGAATCTTTCAAAACTACAAGTTCGTCAACTATGTATTCACTTTTACGGCATGAACTAAAAATAACCAGCAACACTAAGGTGACAATTATAAAAATTCTTTGTTTCATGATTTTGTAGTTTTAGATTCTTTTATATGATTCGTAAATACCAAATTGTACGTTCAGGAATATATAAGCTGTATTTTCCAAATTTGCAGCCATAGGATACCAATCCTGATAATTTAGTGACATTCTGAAATTTGAATTGAAAATATATTCCACACCACCTATAATTGCAGAACCATTATCAGTCAAATTAAAAGGAGCGGAATATCCAACCGGAATATTTGAATTTAAGACGTCATATCTTGCGAAAATATTTAGCTTGTCTGTAAAATTATAGATTGCAAAAGCATTATATCCATAAGTTATATATTCATCGTCTGACTTAAGTTCAACCT
>CAYUWD010000147.1:0-8469 GCA_964448235.1 uncultured Bacteroidales bacterium
GATGTCTTAGGTGTTGTAACCATGAATACAATTTCTGTTAACATAACTGATATAAAATGTGCTGAAGTTGGTGACGAGGTTATACTAATCGGAAAGCACAATAAAAATAAAATTACTGTTGCTTCATTTAGCGAAATGAGTAATAATTTAAATTATCAGGTATTAGCCAGACTTCCAGAAAACATTCCTAGAATTGTGGTTGATTAATATCTAAATCCCCAAAAATATGGTCGCTCTTCCGCTTTGCATTCTTCAATATATTTCAATAATAATTTGTCATATTCTGAATTTGTTATTCTTTTTACACGTTTCTTATGACTAGGTTTTTGTATTTCCTCCATCTTCTCACTTAATACAATTTCTTCTGCACTTATTACCATTGCGCCATCATTTATATTTATTTCCAGAATCACACCTGGCAAGCCTCCAAACTCATCAGGGCCAATACTTTGTGGCCAATCCAAAGCAAACCAAGCCATAATATTATTATCTTTAATTGTATCTTTGCATATTGCATTCATGCAAATATGTCCTGCAATTTCCTTCATATCATTAAGCATCTTCCATTGCGGATTTTGAATAGTATCTTCTAATAAATATAATTTGTTAAACATTCTCATAAGATCGTATGACATTTTATTTTCTAGATCTCTAAAAATTATATACTCTGAAGCTCTCCAAGAGTGTCCTACATGTTCTGATTGATCCTGAACATCCTCATACCTACTAGCAATAGGACTAAATCTTAAAATACTCTTAGCTATATATTCCGAATCATTACCCCATACATATTCAAAATGCTCTCGTCTGCTTTTACTCATATAATCAACATGTGATATCTTCTTTATCCAATCATGTTTTACAGTATAATGAATCTCTCCTGACAAATCTTGCGCAAATGTCGAATATGGAAAAAATAAAAGTATATAAATTAATAATCTTTGCATATCTTATAATATTAAAATCGTTACCAATGTCGTTTATTTTTAACTTTTGTTTCAAATCCTTTTAGATTATATGCAACACTTAACATAAAATACCTAGCAAGAGTTGGTGAAACAGAATAACTTGTATAATTTTTGTATGCTTCCTGATCAAGAAAAATATTTTGATTAAACAAATCAAATCCTGCCAAACGCAACTCGAACTGGTTCTTTTTGCCTAAAATTTGTCTGATTGACATATTGCAAAGTAATAAATCATTATTATAATCAAGTCTATCACTTGAATAATCCTCAAACGCTAAATTCCCTTCCAAATATGTTCTTTTAAAGAACTGCCATTTTATACCACCACTAGACCCATATCTAAATATTCTCTGATTTTGATCTGTTTGAATAGAATATCTTACTTTATTATCATGAATATCAGCATCTATAGAAAAACTTAACTTAGGTCCAATAGTTAAATTTAATCCAATATTAGCTAAATAATATTGAGAATTTGTCAAATTTTCGATTCCATTAATAAAGACAGGATTCTCACTAAATCTAACATTTCCCCAAAGTTTTAAGGTCAGTATTGTTTTTATAATTGGAACACTTCCCCAACCATATACATAAACAGATTGTCCACCTTGCACATTTTCAGGCTTTGAAGTTGTTACATACCCGACTCCCTCAACAAATTCGGTATTTTGATTATAGGTTATAGTGTTTTCATTAAAACTTGCATTTGCATTTATACCAAAACTTGAAAAAGATGCTTGATTCCAATAATGCATCCCTCCACTAATACTATGAAATATTTCAGGGACTAAATTAAGATTTCCTTCTATATTATATAGAGGATTACTATTATCAGTTATTGGTTGTAATTGACTCATTTCCGGTTCATCTACATTATAAGTATAACTTAAATTTAACCTCATATTATTAGGTAATTGCCAATCTGTTCTAAAGTATGGAAGAAAATTTTTAAATGAACGTGGAACAAGGTCTAAATAATTTTCTGAAGATTCAAGAAATGCATAACGTCCACTCAAATCAAGTATCTGATAAGCACCACCAAAAGCAATATTTAAACCCTGCCAGGCATAGTTTAAACTTGTTCCTAGCCTATTGTATAAAACATCATGTATGTAGAAATTTGTCATTGAATTAACTAAAACATTACTATTCTCAATATCTTGCACAATTTTTCCTGATTTTGTTTCATCTTTCGAAAAATTATAGAAACTCATAACGGAAAATCTTTTATTCAAAGGCTCTACATACATTAAACTTGACTTATATAAACCCTGAGAGCCTGTATTATCATACAAATAGTTGATTCTCTCTGTTGGAGTTAACATCAAATAATATTCATTAAGATTGTCTGTAATCTGACCTGTCTTATTTTCATGTATATCAACTGATCCACTAATTGAAAAACTCCTGCCTTTTTTCTTAAACTTATGATTGTACAAGCTCAAAGCATTAACAGAATATGTAAAAAGATCTGTACTATCTAAATATGCATTTAAATTTATATCAGAAAAAAATGGTTCAGATGTCTGAAACAATTGTGTTTGATAACTTGAATTTACATTTCCCGAAATTCTTGAATTTATTCTGAATATCAAGGTGTTCGTTGAATCAAATTCTATTTCTAATCGAGAAGAAATGCTGTGAGCATCATTAAAACTATTATAATCTGTTGTATCATATCTAAAATAAGACGAATCTGTCAAAAATGTCTGCCTTTTTGAGAAAAGATCGTAATGTAAATTTGATTGATTATAAAAATATGAAAGATTAAACTTTATTTTATCCTTAAAGTAGTTATAATTAACTCCTCCTCCATAATTCTCTGTAAAGCCTTTATCAGAATATCCCGAATTATTTATCAACGAAAAATGCTTATAGTGCCTTCTACTAAATCCAAAATCGCCGTTATCGTATCCCGAATAAGCAGAACTCCCTTTAAATTCCTGATAATCTTCCCAATTTACACCTGTTGCATTAATATTATTTCCATAAGCAATAAATGATAATTGAGACGTTTCATTAAATCTGTTAAAGCTGCCTCTACCTGCCCAACGTTGTTCTGTACCACCAGCCAAAGAAGCTTTCCCAAAATAGCCCTTTTTATATTCTTCCTTTAACTCAAGATTCATAGCTTTATCATCAGAACCATCCTTAATGCCTGTCAATCTCTCCTGCTCAGATTTTTCATCATAGACCTGGACTCTTGCAATTGATTCAGCATCTAAATTTTTTGTAACACTTTTTGGATCATCTCCAAAAAAGGTTTTTCCATCTACATAGATACGACCAACATTCTTACCGTTTGAACTAATGCCCCCATCATCATCAACCACAATGCCTGGTAAACGTTTTAAAAGATCCTCAACTGTTGATCCGGGAGGCACCTTAAAAAGTCTGGCATCATACTCTACGGTATCTCCATGAATAAACAATGGTGCCTGTGCCGATTTAATTACTACCTCCATTAAAACTTCAGCAATTGGCTCCATTCGGATTGCACCAAAATTGTAAATATCAATTGTACTAACCGGAATAGTTTTTTGAATTGGCATAAAACTTATATGAGAAATTTTTAATATATAACCTGTATTTTTTACTGATTTAAAAATAAAGTCACCATTACTATTGGTAGTTGTATAGTTCACAAGGGTTGAATCACTACAATTCAGTAGCATAACTGTAGCAGCTGGGACAGTTTCATTTAACGTATCAATAACATGCCCTTTTACAGATATATTTTTTACAGATTGAGAAAACAAAAGCGTGTTAAAAATAATTAGAAATGTAAACAAAAAAAGACTTCTCATATAATAAAATTTGACTACAATAAAACGAATAAATAACGTGTAGCAATATATAATTTATTGTACAAAGTTATATTTAAATTAACAATTATTTCAACTAATTCTAAAATAAAGAGAATAAGCAAACTAAACAGATTATATATAATCTTCATAAATATCACATTTTAGTAAAGTTTGACCTATTATAAATTGAAAGAACAAATGATTTTTATACTTTTACATAATTATTACGAAAATTATTAAACACATTTAAATATGAAAAAAACATTATCTTTTCTAAGCTCATTTTTGCTTATTCTCAGTAGCTTATCGTATGGCCAGTCAGGCGATATTAATGAAAAAATGCTCAAAAACATAAGGACAGATTATTCTAAAAAAGCTGAACATGACAAAGGGATAAGAAATGCTGTCAGCAATAATGACATTAAAGAATTGTCTTTAAACAGAGAAATCTCAGGAAAATCAGAACACAATTTCAAATATAAGGTTAATGTAAAAGGCATTACTGATCAGGAGTCAAGTGGAAGATGCTGGATGTTTACAGGATTAAATTCTTTGCGCCCAGAAATTATTCAAAAACAAGATCTTTCTTCTTTCGAATTTTCGACAAACTATCTTTACTTTTGGGATTTATTTGAAAAATCAAATCTATTCCTTGAGGCTATTATGGATAACTACAAGAAAGATTTTGATGATAAAACGGTTGAATGGTTATTCAAAAATCCTGTTGGAGATGGTGGAGTTTGGAACTCATTTGCAAATATAGTCACAAAATATGGAGTAGTACCAAAATCAGTTATGCCAGAAACCCATCATAGCGAAAACACAGCATGGTTAAACAGATTACTAAAACGTAAATTACGCGAGGATGGATTGAAACTTTATAATCTTAAAAAGATGAAAACTCCAACTCAACAGATAGAGACTGAAAAATACAATATGATGCTAGACATTTATCGTATGCTAGTACTATTTTTAGGAGAGCCTCCTGTTGAATTTGAATATAGATTTGTGAATAATTCCGATGAGATTGGAGAATATAAGGAGTACACTCCAAAAAGTTTCTTCAAAGAATTCTATCCTGATTTTTCAATCGACAATTATGTAATGCTAATGAACGACCCAACCAGAGAATATTATAAAGTATATGAGATTCAATATGACAGAAATGTTCTTGAAGGAAGAAACTGGATATATCTAAATCTCCCATCTGATGAAATCAAAAATTTTGCACTAGAAAGCATCAAAAACAACGAAGCAATGTATGCAAGTTGTGACGTAGGAAAGCAATTAAACAAAGAAGATGGAACATTAGATCCAAACAACTATGATTTTGAAGCTCTTTTAGAAATTAATTTTGAAATGACAAAAGCAGACAGAGTTAAAACGTTTGATAGTGGTTCTTCACATGCAATGCTATTAATGGCAGTAGATACGGACAAAGATGACATACCCAACAAATGGCAATTTGAAAACTCTTGGGGATCATCATATGGACATAATGGTTATTTGACATTTACAGACGCATGGTTTGATGAATACATGTTTAGAGTTGTTGTAAACAAAGAATACATAAATCAAGAAACACTAGAATTAATGAATCAAGAGTCAATAATTTTACCTCCATGGGATCCTATGTTTAAACAAGATTTTTAATCTCTTATTATGTGCGGAATTAGTGGGATATATTGCTTTAATGAAAAAGCCGAAGAATATAAAACTAAGATTGAAAAATCGATAGCAGCATTAAAATCCAGAGGTCCTGATGCTAACGGAATATACATTGATAAAAATATCGGTCTTGGTCATACCCGATTGTCTATTATTGATACTAGCAATGCAGGATCACAACCATTTCACGATGTGTCGGGCAGATATTCTCTAGTTTTTAATGGTGAGTTTTACAATTACAAAAAAATTAAAAAAGAACTAATTAATGACGGGATTAAACTCAAATCAAACTCCGACACAGAAGTTTTACTTTATTTGCTTATTAAGCATGGCATCAATGCATTAAACAAAGTAAATGGTTGCTTTGCATTTGCTTTTTATGATTCGACTGAAAACAAATGCATATTAGCACGTGATAGAATGGGTATAAACCCATTACATTACTACAAAGATGATAATAGAATAATCTTTGCTTCAGAAATTAAAGGAATTTTACCATATCAAGTACCAAAAAAAGTAAACTTTGTAAGTCTAAAAACCTACCTACAACTAAATTACCTTCCAACAAATCAAAGTATGCTTGAGAACTTTTACAAGCTTAGCCCGGGTACATTTTTGATTATTAGTCAAAATGGCATTGAGCAAAAAAAGTATTATAGTATCCCAACACCTGATTTGGTTAACAATGATATTGATTATAAATCTGCAAAAAACAGACTATATGAACTTTTGGATCAAGCTGTAGAAAGGCGAATGATTGCGGATGTGCCATTAGGAAGTTTCCTTAGTGGAGGTATTGATTCATCAGTTATAACAGCCCTTGCTTCAAATCACACAAAAAATCTCAACACGTTCTCTATTGGTTTTTCAGATAACAAGTATTTTGATGAAACTGAATATGCTGAAATTGTAGCTAAAAAGTATAATACAAATCATACAGTTTTTAAAGTTAGTAATAATGACCTGCTTGAAAATCTTGATTTTGCATTAAACTATATTGATGAGCCTTTTGCTGATTCATCAGCATTAGCAGTAAATATTTTAAGTAAACTTACACGAAAAAAAGCTACTGTTGCTTTAAGTGGAGATGGTGCTGACGAATTATTTTCAGGATATAACAAACATACAGCTCATTTTAATGCAAGTTTTGCCGGAGCCAAAGAAAAACTAGTTTCAGCAATGAACCCATTGTGGAAAATTGCCCCTAAATCAAGAAATTCAAAACAATCGAATTTAACCAGACAGTTAAATCGATTTGCAACAGGATTTAACCTGACCCCTGCTGAAAGATATTGGTATTGGGCTAGTATAAGTACAGAAAATTATTCAGATAGATTACTAAACACAAGTTATAATAAAAAAGAGTATTTTATAAAGAAAAGCTTTTACATTAATAATGATATTGATTTTAAAGATTTAAACACTGTCTTGTACACTGATTTAATACTTGTTTTACAAGGTGATATGTTAACAAAAACAGACTTAATGTCAATGTCAAATAGCTTAGAAGTAAGAACTCCTTTTCTAGATCATACAATAATCGATTTTATTACTAAATTGCCCTCTTCGTATAAAATTGACAAGGCAGGAAAAAAGAAAATTCTTAAAGAAACTTTTAGCGATCTTTTACCTCTGGAACTATTGAACAGACCTAAACATGGCTTTGAAGTTCCATTATTGGATTGGTTTAAAAATGAATTATGGTCTAAAATTGACAACGATTTATTAAAAGATTCGTTTATAGAAGAGCAGGGGATTTTTAATATTGAAGTAATTAAAGATTTGAAAAAACAGCTAAAAAGTAAAAGCCCTGAAGATTCAGCTGCAAAAATTTGGGCTTTACTGGTTTTTCAAACATGGTGGAATAAATTTTATTTATAAAATATGCCAAGAGTATTACGAATTATTAACCGTTTCAATCTGGGAGGTCCAACTTATAATGTATCGTATTTAAGCAAATATATGGCTCCTGAATACGAAACGCTTTTAGTTGGAGGAATGAATGATGAACATGAAGCATGTTCGGATTATATTGTAAAAAAATTAGGTCTTCATACGATAAAAATTCCGGAAATGATGCGAGACATCAATGGATACAATGATTTAATAGCATATCAAAAAATTAAAGAAATAATAAAACGCTATAAACCTGACATTGTACATACTCATGCATCTAAAGCAGGTTTTATCGGGAGAAGAGCTGCAGTAAAAAGCAATGTTCCGATTATTGTACACACATTTCACGGACATATTTTTCACTCATATTTTAATAAACAAAAAACTGCACTTTTTAAAAAAATTGAGCAAAATATGGCTGCACGAAGCTCAGCAATTGTAGCAATTAGCGAAATCCAAAAACATGAACTTTGTGATATTCATAAAATAGCTCCTGCAGATAAATTCCATGTAATCCCATTAGGTTTCGACCTTGATAGATTTCAGGAAAATTATGAAAATAAAAGAATAAAATTTCGAAATGATTACTCAATAAATGATGACGAAATTATAATATCAATTGTAGGAAGGCTTGTTGCAGTTAAAAATCACCCATTATTCATTAAATCTATTGCAAGAGTTAAACAACAAACAAATAAAAAAATAAAAGGATTTATAGTTGGCGACGGACAGCTTAGAAACGGACTCATTGAATTAGCATATTCTTTAGGACTAAAATGCTCTACTCCGGAAAATAACATTCAAGATGCCGATATAATATTTACATCATGGATTCAAGATGCAGACACTGTTTTTGCAGGTTCTGATATAACTGCCTTAACTTCATTTAATGAAGGAACCCCCGTTTCACTAATCGAAGCCCAAGCTGCAAACACACCTATTGTCACAACAAATGTCGGAGGCATTGAAGATGTTGTTTTAAAAAATCAAACAGCACTTCTTACTAAAAATAACGATTTAGATGATTTCGCAACAAACCTATTAAAGTTAATACAAGATGATAAACTAAGATTTGAAATGGCGAATCATGGTTGGACTTTTGTAAAAGAAAAATTCCATTATAATAGACT
>CAYUWD010000148.1:0-8373 GCA_964448235.1 uncultured Bacteroidales bacterium
GGCATATAGAAAGGTTTAGAAAAGCTAAAAAATCATTATTTATAATTATCGAACTTACGTTAAATAGTATTTATTACTCAGCTATCCTATTAACTACCTGAATTCCGTCGATTGCTGAACTAACAATTCCACCTGCATATCCTGCACCTTCTCCACAAGGATAAAGCCCTTTGACAGATAGGCTTTCAAATGTTTCTTTATTACGAAGAATTTGAATTGGGCTACTTGTTCTTGATTCAACACCAACTACAACAGCTTCATTTGTTAAGAAACCTCGCATTTTTTTATCAAACTCTTTAAACGCAGTCTGAAGGCGTTTTCCAATATTCTCAGGGAGCCAAAAATGCACAGGACTATTAATTAAGCCGGGATAATATGATGAGTCGGGCAAACCTTTTGATATACGTCCTTTTACAAAATCCTCTAAACATTGAGCAGGAGCAGACAATCCTGAAGCACTATTTTGATATGTTAGTGTTTCAAGATTATTTTGCATTTTTACACCAGCAAATGGATCATTGACATCTCCAAATTGAGAAAAATCTTCAGGTTTTAATTCAACAACAATTCCTGAATTTGCATAAAACCCACTACGTTTAGCATTAGACATTCCATTAACAACAATTTGCTTTTCCTTTGTTGAAGCACACACAATTGTTCCTCCCGGGCACATACAAAATGAATAAACACCACGACCATCAACCTGTTGAACAAGATTATATGTTGCCGGAGGCAAAAATTCCCCTCTTGATTTTCTTTTGTACTGAATACTATCTATTAATTCCTGTGGATGCTCTACCCTTACCCCCATAGCAAACCCTTTTGCTACAAGTGCAATATCAGACTTATCTAATAAATAATAAACATCTCTTGCTGAATGTCCTGTAGCAAGGATCACATTATCAGCAAAATACTCCTTTGAGTTTTGACATATAACAGACTTTATTGTAACATCTTTTATATTTAGTCCAACAACTTTTGTTTCAAAATGTATTTCTCCACCACATTCAATAATTTTATTGCGAATGCTTCGCATAATTCCCGGAAGTTTATCTGTCCCCACATGAGGATGAGCATCTACAAGAATATTGCGATCAGCACCAAAATAATGCAAAAGTTGTAAAACATCACGTACATTACCTCGCTTTTTGCTCCGAGTGTACAATTTCCCATCAGAATATGTTCCTGCTCCTCCTTCACCAAAAGCATAATTTGAATCAGGATTTATAATCTGTTGTCTATTAATTGCAGCAATATCTAATTTTCGGTCATCAACTGATTTTCCTCTTTCTAAGACTATTGGTTTAACCCCCTTAATCAGACAATTTAATGCTGCAAAATATCCGGCAGGACCTGCCCCAACAATTATTACTGATTTTTTATTTTTAACATCATTAAAAACAAAATCACTCAATTCTTCAGGAAATTCACTATCGTGTGTAATTATTTGTAATCGTACATTATACCTAACATATTTACGAGCATCAACTGATTTTCTTAATATCCTATAATCTTTAATATCTGAGACAGAAATATTTAATTTTTCAGAAACACTTTTAATAACAACTTGTCTGTTAAACAATTGCTCAGGGTAAAATACAAAATCTGATTCTTTTATCATGATTTATTCCCACCATTTAATTTTATCAAGTTTCCCTCCTTCAAAATGAAAAGATAAGATTAACATATGTGAGTTAAGTTTATTGTAATAAGTACTAAATTCACTATCATCATAATTTACAATATTAAATATACCCCATGATGATTTAAGCTCTATTCCAAACATGAAATACTCTAGAAAAAAATCTGCTCCAACACCAAACTCATAATAAGCATCAAATCTTTTTAATCTAATCTTTGGTCTATCTTCAGGTTTGATTCTCTTTTGTGATGCCAAATCTGCTCTACCATTAATTCCACCAATTAGAAATGGTCTAAAATTATTTATTCTGTGCGCACGATATTTTAACAACAAGGGAAAATCAAGAAAAGTTGACTCAATCATCATTGTATGTCGTCGATACTCTCCATTTTTCAAATATTTATAATGTAAATCTCGTTGTCCAAAAGTTAAACCTGGCAAGAATCTAACATCTAAATAATTTGCCAAACGCAAATTTGATATCATATTTATATTAAAACCTACGTATCTACCTACTTCGACAGCATAAATAGAATCAAAATGAGTATATAATAAATCTGTTGGTCTAATAACAAAATCCATTGTATTTAAGCCTAAAGTATATCCAAAATGAGCCACCTGATTGTCCAATTTAGGTAAATTTAAAGGTCTTTCTCTTTGAGCTACTGTCAATAGTCCTAAATAAATAAATACTAATAATATTATTATCCTTTTCACTATTATAATTTTATTACAAAGATATAACTGAGTTTTGAAATTTTTATTATAATTATCAGATAATTAAAAAAATAAATATTTTTCTTTTGTAATTAAAAATAAGTTTTCTACATTTGCAGTCCGAAAATTCTGGATTAGAAGACATATAAATAAACTAAATTAAAATGTACGCAATAGTAGAAATAGCAGGACAGCAATTTAAAGTTGAAAAAGGAAATAAACTTTTTGTTAATCGCCTTGACAATAAAGAAGGCAGTGAAATGAAATTTGACAAAGTCCTCTTAGTAGACAAAGATGATAAAGTAACAGTTGGAACTCCTGTTGTAGAAAAAGCTAATGTTTCTGCAAAAGTTTTACAACATGTACAAGGGGATACCGTACTAGTATTTAAAAAGAAAAGAAGAAAAGGATATCAAACACTAAACGGTCATCGTCAGAAATACACAGAGATTGAAATTCAGGATATCAACGCATAATAAAATTTATTAGAAATGGCACATAAGAAAGGAGCCGGTAGTTCGCGTAACGGTCGTGAATCCGAAAGTAAAAGATTAGGAGTTAAAATATACGGTGGACAAGCTGCAATTGCAGGTAACATTATTGTACGTCAACGAGGCACTACTCACCATCCAGGTGCAAACATAGGAATGGGAAAAGACCATACTTTATTTGCTCTTATTGATGGGACTGTGCACTTCCAAAAGAAAAGAAATAACAGATCTTATGTTTCTATTATACCTAAGATTGATGAAGCTAATGCTACAAAACCAGTTCCAAAAGCTGAAAAAGTAAAAGCAGAGCCAAAAGCTGAAGTTGAGGTTGCTGTTGCAGAACCAAAAGCAGTAGAGAAAGTAGAAAAAAAACCTGCTGAAAAAAAACCTGCTGCTGAAAAAAAACCTGCTGCTAAGAAACCTGCTGCTAAGAAACCTGCTACTAAGAAACCTGCTACTAAGAAACCTGCTACTGCTAAAAAACCTGCTACTAAAAAAGCTGTTTCTAAACCAAAAGCAGAAAAGAAAGACGACAAAGAATAATCTTTTTTATAACATAAATAAAAAGCTCCTGAAATTTCAGGAGCTTTTTATTTTTATAAATTTTCTTTATATGATTTTAGCATTAGATTCTCCCCATCATAAACAGCATAAGTAAAATTCGTTAGCCAATCTCCCAAATTAACAAATTCTGTATTTTCACTTAATTTTAACTTAATCGGAATATGCCTATGTCCAAAAATAAAATAATCGATATGCTCTTTTTCTAAAACAGTTTTTGCATACTTAACCAACCACTCATCATTATAGTCAACATTATTGGGATAATGGTGTTTTTTTCTACTCGATGCAGACCAAGCAAAAGCAAATCTAAAAGAAATTTCAGGATGAACCAATTTAAATAGGAATTGGAAAAATTTTGCTGCAAATATCTTTTTCAACAAATTATATTTCTTATCATAAGGTCCTAATCCATCGCCATGCCCAATATATAGCTTTTTACCATTTAGATCAACAATTTCTGTGGAGCGTATAAGTTCAGCCCCAATAACATTTGGCAAATAATCAAAAACCCACATATCATGATTCCCAGTATAATATTTAATTTTAATTCCCGAATCACTTAACTCCCTCAACTTTGCGAGCAATCTTGAAAAGCCCCTAGGCACAACATGTTTATACTCAAACCAGAAATCAAATATATCTCCTACTAATGAAACTTCCAAAGCATCTTGTTTGATTTCATCCAACCATTTTATCATCAGCTCTTCTCTTTGATTTGACGTAAATTCAGAATCAACACCTAAATGAGCATCTGATAAAAAATATCTTTTCACTTTATTCAAAACAATAAATACGGTTTACTACGATAATTCAATATATTAATTTTGTCCAAAGATAATGTAAATCTTATTTTTTGAAGATAATTGTCTGTATAAATATTATTTGATGTATCCCAAACTTTTGCTGTTCCAGTTATTGGAAAATATATGCTAAAAAAATCTTTTGCAAACTTAAGCCTAATACCAGATTCATAATAGAAATCCGGTTTATATTCATTTTGTATAGGGCATAATCCAAAATTAGCATAAACATCAATAATTCTAAGAGGAGTTTCACTATTCAAATTAACTGCAACTAACCATTCATCAGTTTGTCCATAAGGAGTATAGAGTGTAAAGCCTCCATCATTTTTAATAAATTGATGCGACCACAAATTTTCGGGATCCATTTTAATATCTACATTCCTACCAACAAAAAGATGATCATAAAAATAGTCTTGACTTCCAAGATTACCACTCATCCTAAAATTGTAATTTCCATAATACTGTTCACTACTGTATAAAAATGCTCCAGCAAACACCCTAATGTCAAGACCAATATTCTCGTTATAATTAAAGAATTTATTATATTCTGCAGTCATCTTAACAAAACCATAACCTCTTTGCAAATCAAGACTTGCCGACCAATAATTAATAGGTCCTTGATCAGATAAATCATACTTAATCTCCTGAAAATTATTAACTGAATCAAAATAATAATCCGTAGCATTAACATTTCTTACGAGCAACTCAGATTCCATAGTTTTTAACATATCTGTCCTAAACTTAAACTTAACTCCTGCAACAAGCCTGTAATATCTCTTAGTATCATCAACACTAAATCGTTTAGCAGAAACAAATGGTTCTATTTCTCTACACAACTCATTTTTAGGATGAATATATCCAGACAATTTCGAAAATCCAATTAATGAATTTGTAGTAGAGCCCCATACTGGCATTATTTGAAACTCTACCCGTTTTTTGGGAAAAGGAGAAGTGTAAAATAATAAACCAGGACTCCATCCATCCGTACTATTATAAAGCACAATTGGGGCAAATGGGACTTGTGCATATTTTGGATTATCCATAAAGTTAAACATACTAAGCTTTAACTTACGCCTGCTTTTTAAAAATCCTTTACGATAATAATTATTTCTTCTATTTAAATCTAATGTTATAAAATCCGGATCAATTGTAATTTCAGATTCATTTTCCACATACAATTTTTTCTCATCCGTAAAACCATCAATAACATGAAGAGAATCTCCAATTTGAATAAACAAAGGCGAAATACATTCACCATTATTTTTTACAAACACGCTATCTTTTTTTATTTTACATATCTTATAATCAGGGATTTTATTTGTTTCAATAAAATCATTAAAAAACCATTTTGTTGGTTTAATACTATTATCATAAAAGTAATTTTTTAAATCTTTTGGATATATATGTTTAAATCGATATTTAGAATAGAACCCTTGCATTAAATATTCAAACTCATTTTTCCCTAAATAAGTTTCTAAAGAATATATAGCTGTAACAGTTTTAAAATATGACAAAACAAAGTAATTCAATGGTGACATTTCCTCTGAATTTAAACTGGCAGTTTGTATTATATTCTCAGAAACAAGGTAAGACCACGCTAATTCGCGAGAGAACAGCCCTGCCAAATCATTTAATTTATGAATATTTGCATCTATACCAAAACTTTCTTCAAGTAAACCTAACCCCGGATAATATTTATCAAAATATTTTGATTCATAAAAAGATGTAAATCCTTCATCTATCCATGGATTATCTCTTTCGTTACTAGCAAGCATTCCATAAAACCAATTATGTATTACTTCATGAACAATAACTCTTTCTAAAGACAACTGATTATCAGCAGACACAACAGTTATAGTTGGATATTCCATTCCTCCACCAGCACCTATTGGGGCATCTACAGCCGAACAATTCTGATAAGGATATACACCAACATTTTCAGACAACATATTGATTGTTTTTCCGATATATTTAGTTGCTTCACTCCATAATTTTGAATGACTTTTATTATAAAACGCCCAACACGTCACATATTTATTTGCAGATTCAATAAAACACAATTCTCTATCAACAGCAAAATCCGGAGAAGTAAACAATGCAAAATCATGAATATTATTACATTTATAACTTACTATTTTTCTTTTTGTCGAATCTCCATATGAACGAACATTACACTTATTTTTAACCATATTACATAGTTCTGCATAATCTTCTAATCTTGTCAGCTCCTTTTTACTAACCAAATTTCCTGTTGCTGCAACGATATAATTATCCGGCAAATCTATATTAACTTCAAACTTTCCAAATTCTGAATAAAACTCGCCCATATCAAGATATGACATTGGATGCCATCCATAGGAGTCATAAACAGCGGGTTTAGGATACCATTGTGTAATACAAAACTCATTTTCCATCCATCCCAAACGACTTGTTAATATAGGTATTTTTACAAAAAAGTCTCCTTCAATTTTTACAGAATCTCCAGGCGGTAATGGTTGATAAAGGGGCAAAATCGCAATATCTTCTACACCCGAAAAAGCTTCTCGCAAAACAGACTCTTCTCCATTAACATAACATGTATCAAAATCTATATATCCACGATATTCATCCGAAGCATATTCAAAACTTATATTATGAAGTTGCAATTGTTGTTTTGCAAATTTTGTGTTAACATCCTTATATGCATTTGGCCATAGGTGATAATATATAAATTCAAGAGTGTCATATGAATTATTGATATATGTTGTTGTTATATGACCACTAAGTGTTTTTTGAGTTTCGTCAAGACTAACATTTATTTTATGATTTACCTCTTGTTGAAACTCCCTCTGTGCAAGCAAAGAAACTGGCAAAAACACAAATATAAGTATAGAAGTATAAAGTTTATTCATGGATTATCTTTTCATATACTATAATTTGTCCTTCAACACATTTACATCAATGGTCATCTCTTCGATTTCAAATTTTTCATTAATTAAAACATATGAGGGTAAATTTTTCACTCCATAAATTTTAACTACCGAACCTTCCCATGATTTAAAATCACAATAATTACTAAAGTTATCTATTTTATTATTATAAATTGCATTTTCCCATTTCTCTTTTCCAACATCTAGTGAAATCAACACTATTTTCACATCATATTTTTCGCTATAAGATTTCAAAGAAATCATATTTTCTATTGACTTCTCATTCCATGAAGCCCAAAATCCAACGATAATTTTTCTGCCTTGAAACTCAGTCAAACAATGTTTTTCGTCAATTTGATTATTTAAACAAAAGTCGGGAGCTTCTGTCCCTATTGTTAAATTTAAATAATCTCTATCAACTTGCTTATCCTGTAGTTTTTTTGTATTTATTGCAGATTCCAATAAGTCGATATGAGGAAAATCAGGATTATGTTCTTTTAATTTCTCCAAAACGAATTCAAAATTACACAAATCATTTTGCAATGTTAAAATGGGTGATGTTCCTACATATTGATATAATGCCATGTATATTGCAGGTGAAGTAGAATTTTTTTCTATAAATTCTTTTAAATACTTTTTATCAGCTTCATATAAATTCTGAGCAATATCATTGGTCATCAACAATAATGAATCAATATTACAATCAGGTTGCATTGATGCTTCTTTAATTTCATTTTTTAATACATTTAATTTATCTGAGCTCTCTATTAAACGAAGATTCATCTGACGGAGCAATTTAGAATCTTCCGAACCATTTACTGTGTAATTTCTCACTAAGTTAGGATATTTTCCAAAAATTTCAATCTCCTGATTTTTTCGAGCAAACAGATATATTGTATTATTATTATCTATGACTAAGCGAAAAAATCCTCCCGGCATGTTTTTCACTAACAGTTCAAACTCTCCTTCAGGATTGATTTTTTCAATTATTAATGTATCAACACGATTTGGCATTAAAGACTCTAGAATAATATTTTTACCTTGACCTCCTGTAATTTTTCCATAAATTTTAACTTGATAATCAGAACTATTATTACACGATTCTGTTACAAAGAAAAGAATAAATACATAAAAGAAATTTCTTAAACTTTTAATGACTTTGATGTTTTTTAATTTCATTTTTTAATTTTGCAAAAATTTTGGAACCTGCATGCGTACGTATACGACCGAGCCGGCCATGAGTCCGC
>CAYUWD010000149.1:0-8314 GCA_964448235.1 uncultured Bacteroidales bacterium
TATTTTTTTATGTTTTTAAAAAATTTGGCTATTAATATTATAAATAATATCTTTGCAGCCCTATTGTCAAATGTGTGATGGGGTTCCGAAGTGTCGGAACTTAGTAGCACAAATAATATTATAGAAATGAAACATTTTGAAGTAAAAGCAAATTTACGCACCGATTTAGGTAAAAAAGCAACAAAAAGAATTAGAAAAGAGGATAACATACCATGTGTTATGTATGGTAAAGATGAAGTTATTCACTTTTACACATCTCAAAGCGCAGTAAGAAAACTTGTTTATACTCCTGCGATTATGTTTGCAGATATAAACATTGATGGGAAAATACGACCAACTACAATTAAAGACATTCAATTTCATCCTGTAACTGATCAAATTTTACACATTGATTTTTACGAAGTTAATGAGAAAAAACCTATTAAAATTCATATACCTATAGTTATTGAAGGTAATTCTCCTGGTGTAAAAGCAGGTGGAAGACTTAAACTTGCAAGTAGAAAAATAACAGTAAAAGCACTTATGGACGACATTCCTGACACTTTTACAGTAGATATTTCTGAGTTAAATATTGGTGACGGAATCAGAATTAAAGATTTAGAATCAGATAAACTTAATTTTATTGATCCAAAATCCAACTTAGTTGTTATGGTTGCTTCTGCTCGTGGTGCTGCTGCAGATGAAGAAGATGAAGAAGGCGAAGAAAGCGAAGAAGGTGAAGAAGGTGAAGAAAATAAAGAAGCTGCAAGTGAAGGAAAAAATGAATAATTCTATGATCCAAAACTATGAAGTATTTAATCGTAGGCTTGGGTAATCCGGGTGTAGAGTACTACAATACCCGACACAATATTGGTTTTAGAGTGCTGGATTTCCTCGCAGAGAAATCCGGCATTTCTTTTATTGATAAAAGGTATGGATATAGAGCCGAATACAAAACAAGAGGGAAAAAAATCATTCTTGTTAAACCAACAACTTTTATGAATCTAAGCGGAAAAGCTGTAAATTACTATATCCAAAAAGAAAAAGTCCCAATAGAAAAAATAATAATTGTAGTTGATGATATTGCAATCCCCTTTGGAACAATAAGGATTAAATCTAAAGGTGGAAATGGCGGACACAATGGCCTTACCAACATCGAGCAGATTATTGGAACGACTAATTATAATAGATTAAGATTTGGTATTGGAAATGAGTTTGGACAAGGACAACAAGTAAATTATGTTCTCAGCGAATGGGATGATGAAGAAAAGAAAACATTAGCAAAAAGAATTGAAATAGCCGCTGAAGCTCTCGAAAAATTTCCGATACTAGGCATCGAACGAACTATGAATTATTATAATAACAAATAATTCATGCAAGAATTAACACATAATAAGCAAACTTTACTAAACTGCTATTCAAGAATAGCGGGCAAAATATCAAATACAAAACATCCTAAATGGTTTGTCAGGTTCATTATCAGAATATTTTCGAAAAACTATAAAATAAACATCGAAGATTATATAATTCCAAAAGAAGGCTTTAAAACTTTCAATGACTTTTTTACCAGACACATTAAACCTGAATTAAGACCAATAAACCCCGGAATAATTTCTCCAAATGATGGAAACATTTATGATTTCGGCACTGTCACCAATGATCGTAAGATATTTGTTAAACAGAAATTTTTCTCAGTATCAGAATTGATAAAAAATAAGCATACAAACTTTAACTCATTTGCAGTATTTTATCTTTCACCGGCAAATTACCATAGAGTTCATGCACCTTTTGACATGAAAATCACCCAAATTCTAAACATTCCAGGAACATTAAAATCTGTAAGAGAGAAAACCATAAAGAAAACTCAGGAACTATATTGTCGAAACGAACGTATTGTAATTAATGGAGAATCTGCATATGGTAAATTTTCGTTCATCTTAGTTGGAGCACTAATGGTTGGAAAGACAAAACTTAGTTTCGACCCCGATATCCAAACCAATAACAGAAAAGCCAGTCCTAACATATTTGAATACGATACACCTTTAAAAATAACGAAAGGCGAGGAAGTTGGTTATTTTGAATTTGGTTCAACTGTAATATTACTTCTTGAAAAAGATTGCCTAAAGGATATCAATTTTGAAATAAATCAGAAAATACAATTTGGAGAAACGGTATTTAATTAAACCATTTCTCCAAATCGACTACTTAACCACAATCTTCTCTGTATCTATCACCTGTTTATCTTCAGTTATAACAACAGTATATTGCCCTTTACTTAATCCAGTGACAAATATTTCATTTCCGGACTCAGAATTATGCTTATATTTCTTAACTTTCTGACCAAGTGAGCTGTATTTTATTTAACGTTCGCAGCTATTTAGCGTGCGGATAAAAAAACGCTGATTTACTTGTTAGAGTTGCTGCGAAGCCGAATTTTGAAATTTTGATTTTAAATTGTTTTGCTAAAAGCCAATTAGTAATCACGAACACCTATGTAAGTAATAAAAAGGGTGAGTAAATTTTAAATTTTTGCGGTGGACGCACCCGCTATTTCCGACCGTCTTAAACCACACCCCCGCATGATATATAGGTGTTATTACGGGCTGGCGTTATATCAGTCAATAAATATAAATTGCACTATTAAAATAACCTATTTAGTTTGTTATTTTTTTCTTGACATCGCAGTTTTTATAGCAGTTTCTAAATCATCTCCAATGAGTTTATATTTATTAAGTTACTTTATATTATCATGTTTTATGTGGAGCTGCCCCTCATTACCTTTGTTGACTCTATGTTAACCTTTTGAATATAATGTATGGTTTAGTACTTCGTCAGTGTGCATAACCCAGAGAACAATTTCATCTCTATAAACAGCAACCCAAATAAAAACATCACAGTACTGGGGTTTAAGTTATTGGAAATTCATTAAGAACTGTTTATCTGTGTTATATGATAATGCTTTCATGTATAATGGTTCATCACTTTGACTATCAACAGCGCGTGATGCTTTTACTTCAATTTTAATACCATCAAGCCATAAATCATATTGTCCTGAGAAATCGGGGTTTAGAGCTTTAGATGGTTTCTTTAGTTTTGAACATTTTCCTTGGACATAGGTTTGAGCAAATTTTTCTCCAAAACCTCTTGGTGCTGAAATTTCAAAAATCCAAAGATTTGGATTAGCGCTTATGCACTCAGTTCTATTATCCATGTATTGTTCATAAGATAAACCTTTCTTGTCAATAAGTGTACAAATTAAGTGTTCATGCTCGTTAAACGAGAAAATGGCTTGATCGTCACAAATTATTTCAAGAATTTCTTCAAGTTCTTCTTGAGTACCAGTGAATACTTCAATTACTTTGTTTTTTTAATTCTGTAAGTTCCATTTTTGTCTTGTGTTAATCCTAAAAATAATAAGTATTTTTCTTCTGAAAAATCATCATATAATTTAAAATATTCTGAATGAATTGGTAGTTGTTCTATGTCTCCTCTTAAGATTTTATGTGTTCTGAAAATTGATTTGAATAACCAATTCATAAAATCACTATTAAGAATTGATGTTAATTGGTGACATGTAATTCCTATAGCAGAGTCAGGGATTAAAATGTTTGCACTATTTAAAACATATCTCTGCTCTGTGTCACAAAAAAAAGCAAGATTAGATGAAATAAATTTATAAATTATTTTTTCAGGTGCATGGTACATAGAAATCGGTGCAACTTGCTGAAAATTTGAAAAGTCTTTTGGAATAAAGTTTGATGGATTTTTTAAACCTGATCTTGTTATATCAGCACCCTTAACAACGGGAACATAACCATCCATTTGATTGTTTTTACAAAATCTACTATTGTTGCCTGTGACAATACCTAAAGCCCATTTTGAGACTCCTTCAAGTGTTATATGCGGTAGATTATAAACATGATCAATAATACTTGAGTCTGAGTTGTTTGTCCAGAAATTTAGTATTTGCTTTGGGTTATTTGTGAAGGAAGATTGACTTCTAAAATGTTGTTTAGATTTATTTTCGCAAGAAATCAAATCATTCTTATTTTTTTTGTTCCTTATTATAAAGGCTTGAGCTTTCGTTAATAATCCTTTAAAAGATCTGTCATAATCGACTAATCTCAATATTTCATGTTTAATAATATTTTTTCTTGCATCTTGAAATGTAGATATGTTAAATAGTGCTTCTTGTACGAGAAATCCAAGAGTGCCCATATCATTCAGTAATTTCATAGATGCAAAATAGAATAATGAGGTTGTGTCAATGCTCTTACCTGCTCCATACTGTAATGCATAGGCTTCTTTAATATCTTTTTTAATTTTTTTTCCCCAAGGAGGATTTGTAAAAATTAAATCAAATGCTTGGTTCTTTGCAATGCTTGCTGCATTTTCAAGAAAATCCATTTGAATAATATTATTAGAAGCATTATAACCCGTTAATTCGTAAATTCGCTTTTTTGTTATTTCAACAGCATTTGGATCAATGTCATATCCATATACATTAACTGGATTTACACCACTTTTTATTGCTTCAATTATGAAGTTGCCTGAGCCGCAACATGGGTCAAGAAAAGTTGACTCTGGCGATGGTTGTATGTCGGCTAACATATCTGCAACAATGTTAGAAGGAGTATAATATATTCCTTCTTTATTTCTAAAGGAGTCAGAAAGAGAGTCTTCATATTTAAGACTAATTTCAGACCAATTGGTACTATCCAAACCATTTTTAAGAATTTCAGATAGTTCAAGATGGTTGTGAAAATCTTTTTGAGATTTATTTGCTCTTAACACGAGCTTCTCTTTACCAGCAATGTTTTTCATAAACTGGTTTAAACTATCTCCGTCAACTCTACCTGTATTTAATTTTAATAAATACCCAGTTTTAAGCCAGTTTCTAATAGTTGCAGTAGAAACTTTAGCAATTTCAGCAGCATCAGTAATGCTTATTCCAATATCATATGTTTCTCCAAATAAATCACTTTGCATTTTCAATTCAAACATACATTTATTTTAAGCAAAGACAAAATGTTTACAATGTTTAATATTAACAATAATACTAACAATAGTAATAGATTTTGTAAATAAAAATATTTGCTTGGACTTTTGTATTAAGCAGTATTTGCAGGAGAGATACTTCGCTTGACCCTAACTAATTTGTTTTAAGAATTTTCTGTTCTACATAATTATAATTATTATCAACTGCTAACCTGACAATGTACATTCCTTTAGGTAACAACTTTATTGCAAGCTTTAATTGTGAAACATCATCACTTGTATAAACAGTAAAACCCGCAATATTAATAATTTCAAAACTCAGTATATTGATATCTCCAATATCAATATAAACTTCATTGTTTGTAACTGGGTTAGGATATATTTTAATTTGATTAGAGTCAGAGTCAAAAGTATCTATTACTTGATTTTGATCAGTAATAAGCTTTATAAGCACAAAGCTAGAGTTATAGCCCTCAGAAACATATCCTGTAATAGCAAATCTTTCTACTCCTATAGTGTGTACAAATCTCAATAAGTCAGTATCTGTCAAATCTGTTGTAAAAATCTGATTATAGTTAAAAGTAGAATCTCTTGTACCGTTATAATTGTATCTAAAAGTTCCAAAATCTTTATCAAGGTCTGTATAATGAGTTGAGCCAACCAAAATTTTATTGTTATTCTGCACAGTAAAGTCCATATAATTCGAGTTAGATGTACCATCTTTTACAATACCATTATTGCCGAAGTCATTATCTATATTACCAATACTATTTAACCTCATCAAAAATAAATTACTAAACTGAAAATGTCCACCTATTAGCAAACGATTATCTTCTAATTCAATTGCCTTAACCGGAAACTCTCCCATATTAGGATGATACTCAACAATTTCATCAACATCAATTACAGATACACCATTATTACCAAAACTAGTAACAAGGTGTCCTTCTTGATCTATTTTTATAAATGAATTTTTTGTATTTTGTGGATCAGCACAATCAATCCCTGAAATTAAAACATTGCCATCTTGTAGCAATAGGAGATTTCTAAGAAAGAATGGATAGCAATCCTGATTAAAAAGAAGAAATCCATTATTGGCAAACCCTTCATCAATTATACCTTCAGAGTTTATTTTAAACAGTGCCGTATAAGAGCCTCCATTAATCTCACAGCCGATTAAATATTTGTTATCAGGTAAAACAACAATTCTAACAGGGCAAATCCTTTGTCCATCAGGCATAGTATCTATAACCAGAGTACCACCTTCAGCAAAACCTGTATCTTTTTGACCATCCGGCAACAAACGAGTCACAAAACCTCTGACTATCATTATGTTGCTATCACTATAGTGGTGTGCTCCAACAATAATAATATTACCATCAGGTAAGGTATCAGCATCAAAAGGAAATTGTCTATATAGAGAAGAGTCTATTAAAATTCCTCCGTCAGCAAAAGAGTTGTCCAGTCCTCCTGTGCTTTTGTATCTTGCCAGTACTAATCTTGTATCTGAACTACCCTGTAAAGATTTATAACCAACACATAGTATGCATTCGTCAGGGTAAACTATAGACTTCATAACCTCTCCTGTATTTGGAGTAATAACAATACCATTATCTCCAAATGTACTATCCATAACTATATTTTGAGCATTAGTAATATTAACACATACCAGGAAATACAAACTTAAAATAGCAAGTGAAACAAGTTTGATTTTTTTCATAATTAAAAGATTATTTGGGGTAACAATATTGTAAATATACTAAAAAAGTTAATACAAAAGCCCTGTAAATAGAAAATAATTATACCAATATATACGATTTTTTACAGGTTCTCATCAATAGCACTAATTACAAAATCTTAATTTGAGTTTTTTAAAAAACTAAGAATAATAATCTAAAACGGAGCGTCAGTCACGTCATTTTCAAAGCCACTGTTTATAGGAATATCATCATTAGTATCTGCATCAGTATTTCCATTCATTTTCGATTCAAATTTAACTAAATCACTAGAATCAAAATTCTCTATAGAATCTGGTAAGTCCATAAACTTAGCAAATTCTTTTTTAAATTTAAGCATTACCGAACCTGTTGCACCATTACGATGTTTAGCAATTATAATTTCAGCCATACCAAGTAAAGATTGCCCTTCGGAGTCGGTAGTTATACCATAATATTCCGGACGGTGAATAAACAATACCATATCGGCATCCTGCTCAATAGCACCTGATTCACGAAGGTCGGAAAGCTGCGGTCTTTTATCACCGGAGCGTGCTTCTACAGAACGGTTTAGCTGCGACAAAGCAATAATCGGGACATTCAATTCTTTTGCAATAGCTTTAAGAGATCTTGAGATTGTAGATACTTCCTGCTCACGATTACCTTTCATATCTACACCAGCAGTCATAAGTTGCAAATAGTCTATAATTATTGCACTAATACCCTCATTTGATCTCGCCAATCTTCTACATTTAGCTCTCAATTCAAAAACAGAAATTGCAGGAGTATCATCAATATACATAGGAGCTGTTTCCAAATTTTTAACTCTACTTTCTAATTGTTGCCACTCATATTCTTTTAATTCTCCCAATCGAATTTTTTCACTTCTAATTTCAACTTCTGCAGATATTAGTCGATTTACAAGCTGCAAAGAGGCCATCTCAAGAGAAAAAATTGCGACAGGTTTATTATAGTCAACAGCCATATTGCGTGCCATTGACAGTACAAAAGCAGTTTTTCCCATAGAAGGTCTGGCAGCTACAATAATCAAATCCGAAGGTTGCCACCCGGAAGTTATCCTATCCAATTTTGTAAATCCACTTGGAGTCCCCAATAACTGGCTTTTATTTTTTGCGGCTTCTTCAATTGCATTAATTGCTTTATCAAGAATAATATTAATTTTTTGTGTTTCACTTTTAATATTTCCTTCAGAAATTTTAAAAATTTCTCCTTCTGCGAAATTTATTAATTCTTCAACATCCTCCCCTACATCATAAGAGCGTTTTTGAATTTCTGCAGAAGCTTTAATCAACTCTCTTTGCACATATTTTTGATGCACTATTCTTGCATGAAATTCTAAATGAGAAGCAGTAGCCAAACGATCAGTAAGTTCTGCCAAATACACTTCTCCCCCCACAATGTCTAATTTATCTTTTGCTTTTAAATCATGGGCGACTGTCATAATATCTACAGGTTTATGACTTGTTCCCAAATCCAATATCGACTGATATATTGCTTTATGTGCAGGATCATAGAAACTGGCAGGTTTAAGAATGTCCATAACATTAAATATTGCTTCGGTTTGAATCAACAAAGCTCCTAGTACAGCTTTTTCCAAATCA
>CAYUWD010000150.1:0-8298 GCA_964448235.1 uncultured Bacteroidales bacterium
GATTATACAGATTTGTATTATTCGGAATTTATGGATGGGGATATGCCAACAGATACAAATATTTTTATTGTAAATATTGGTAATCTAAATCGGAAAGAAATTGCTCAGCAAATTAATGTTTTACAGAAATTTAATCCCAAAGTGATTGGTCTTGATGCAGTTTTTGCTGAGAGAAGGGGGATGGATGATTTTTTATTACAGCAATCTCTTAATAGTTCGGATAATATAGTTTTGGGAGGTTTTGGTGAATATGATGGTGATGATGCAATAGGTATGATAAGATCTGATCCATTTTTTGGAGAGCTTCCTGTAGGACATTTAGAGATGCAATCTGACCCTAAAACAGTTAGGGAGTTTGATAAATTCATTAAATATAATGATACTATTGTCAATGCATTTGCTGTGGAAATAGCAAGTAGATTTGATAATGATTTGTTTCTTGAATTTGCTCAAAGAAAGGATAAAGTAGAGATGATAAATTATCGAGGTGGCAGAATGCCATTTATTGTGTTTGACTATGAAGAAATAATAGATACAAATGAAAATCTTAAAGTAATTGAGGATAAGATTGTTTTGATGGGATATGTTAGAATGTTTGCAGGGGCTCCGGCAGATACAATCGATTCTCATTTTACACCTCTAAAACGTTCTGATTACGGGTATGCAGATGCAAAAGGAATTGAAATACATGCCCATATATTGAGTATGATATTATCGAAAAAGTATATTGATACTTTTCCATATTGGGCAAATCTACTTGTTGCTTTTATAATAACTCAACTATTTTTAATGTGGTTGGTATATTATTATGTCAATGGAGCAAAACTTTTTGATATTTTATCAAAACCAATACAATTTATACTGATAGTGCTGGTTTTATGGAGTACATTCTTGATATTCAGCAACTATGCATTAAAAATAGATGCAATACCTATTATATTGGCACTAATTTTGTGCATTGAATTGCTGTATTTATATGAAGAAACATTAGAGTTATTTAAAATTAATACCTATTTAACCAAGAATTTTAATTATACAAAAGATGAAAGGATTAAAGTATTTCGCAGTATTACTAGGTTTGAGTTTCTTAAGCCTAAGTCTAAGCGCTCAAATTAGTGAGTATAAAATTTTTTACTTTTCGGGTAGTCCAAAAGTAATTGAAAAAGGAAATGAGTCTGTTTTAAAAAGAGATTCTTACATTTCTTCTAAAAGTAAATTAAAAGTACCTGCAAACTCGTATGTAGTTCTAACGAATAAGCAGGAAGTCCCAATGGGAATTAGTAATCCCGGTGAATATTCAATTACTGATTTAAATGAAATCTATAAGGATGTTGGAAACAGCAACCTTACAGAGGAGTTTTTCGATTATATTGCAAATAATATGATTGAAGAGGATAAAAAAGTAAGACGTAGTGGAGGTGTATATCGTGCTGTTGGTGATATCCTTAAAGCTCCTTTTGATGAGGCAATGTTTTTACAGGATACTATTGAGTTTACATGGTCTAACCCTAATGAAAAGACACTTTATCTCAAGATTTATGACATTGAAACTTGGGATCAGCCATATAATTTAGCAATCACAGATAGTGCTTTTACCTTAGCTTATGATTCGGAAGTTTTTGAGAAAGGTAAAGAGTATGCCTGGACAATATACCATAACGAAGATCATCCACAGCAGGGAACTATTTTAAGAGTATTTACTTTTGCTGATGACGAATGGACACAAGAATTTAACTCACAACTCGAAGAAATAAATCAAGGCGAAAATGAGGATATGAATCGTATTAAAACAATAAGATTATTTATTGATAATAATGTTTTCCCAGTGATTGAGTAAGGATTAATTATATCCAAAATAAATTTATGCAGGATCATTTTGATCCTGTTTTTTTGTTTTAAATGGTAGATTTTGTTAAAATTTACGAATCTGGAAATAAATTTTACTAATGTGGAAAACATTGCTTTCTAGCATGTTCTTTTATTTAATATTATTGCATTAAAGTGTATTTGTGAGAAAATTGTAACACTAAAATGTAATTAAATTATGAAAAAAAATCTATCTCCTGTTGTTGAATTTTTTAATAGTTTGTTAAAAATTGAAGAGTTCAAATTATTATTTAAAACATTTATTTTAATTTTTATACTAAGTTTTTGTAATTATGCTGTTGTATTTTCGCAGACAGAGAATGAAATAAGTGAAAATAGTGAAGTAGTTTTTGATGGATTGGATTACTATTCTGCCGAAATAGAATCATATCTAGATCCAAATTTTCCACAAAAACCAGATGAGGAAAACTGGAAGTTTGAGGAACAAGGATATAAAGCAGCATTAAAATCTTATTCAGAAACTCATCCTTCCTTTCCAATGTACAACTATACAGGAAATAAAGAAGAAGACCAAGCGGCTTATGATAAAGCATGTGAAGATTGGTTTCAAAATAATCCATACTTTCCGCAAAGAATTGATACCGGACACCCAAAAGAGGATAGAGAGAGATTTCAAAAGCCAGAAGAGAGTGGATTGCACGTCATCCAGAGAAATATCGCAGTTTGTACGATTTGGTTACAAGCGATGATGAACTCGAAAGTAAATATTCATTTATAATTGAAAATTAAAACTATGAAAAAAATTATATACATATCAATTATCAGTGCTTTAGCTTTATTTTCTAGTATTCAATCAATAGCACAAACTACTATTTATTCAGAGGATTTTGATTCATCTTCATTACCAACAGGTTGGTCAACTTATGATACATTTACTACCAGTGTTGAGTGGTTACATTCAGATAATCACGCTTCTAATCCATGCTCGGACCGAGGTGTTAGTACTAGTACAAATTCAAATGGATATTGGATTGTTGATTCAGATTGTTTAGGTTCAGGTTCTACGAAAGAAAATGCATATCTTGAAACAAAATCATTTGATTTTTCGGGTTACACAGGTGTTCATATAAAGTTTGAACATTATTATAAATATGCATCTGGAGATAATGCAAGTGTTGAGTATAATATTGGTTCGGGATGGAACAATATTACAACTTATACAACAACTACAAGCAATCCAGCATCTGCTGATTTGGATGTGTCATCATATGTAGATGGTGAATCTTCTGTAAAGTTTAGATTCAACTATTATGGTGACTGGGATTGGTATTGGGCAATAGATGACTTTGAAGTTACAGGAATTACTGCTGCACCTATGTCGTTTACGTCATGTACAACAACTCAAACAGTTACGGACGATATTGTTATATCTTCAAGTAATGAACAGATTATTGGGATGCAAATAGTGACTTCTGGTTCTACAAGTCCATTTACTGCTTCATCTTTTACATTTAATACTACAGGTTCTGATAATGTGGCAGATATTGCAAATGCAACATTATATACTACCGGAACTTCAAGTACTTTTGCAACAACAACTCAACTAGGTGATGTTGAAGTTAACCCTTCAGGTAGTTATACAATAACAGGAGGAACAAATATGCCATATACTCTTTCTCCAGGAACAAATTATTTTTGGTTGACATACGATATTGATGCTAGTGCAAGTGTAGGACATGTTGTGGATGCAGAATGTACATCTATTACAGTTGATGGTACTGCAAGAACTCCAACTGTTACTGCTCCTAATGGAGAAAGGGAAATTGTAGATGCTGTATATTGCAATAATAATATTGGAGCAGGAACATATTATATTGATGATTTTTCTACTACTGGTGGAATCTCAAACATTACTAATAATAATACAGGTCCTGATGCTGGCGGATATGGAGATTATACAAGTATTACTGCAAGTGCTTTAAACTCAGCAAGCGTGAATTATAGTATAACAACCTATGGGTCATCACATATTGGACTATGGATTGATTGGAATCATGATAAGGATTTTAATGATGTGGATGAAGAGATATATTTGAATAACTCGTCATGGGAAAGTTCTGTGTCAAGCAATTTTACAGTTCCTGCTGGTGCTGCAGAAGGGCCTACAGTTATGAGAGTTGTTAGTACATATACAGGAGATGTAAGTGCTTGTGTTTCTCATGTAGATGCAGAAACAGAGGATTATACATTTACAGTTGTAGTTCCAACAAATATGTCTTTTGTTTCATTAGATGCAAGCCAATCAAATACTGATGATGTTGCTATAGGTACAGTTGAAAATGAGATTTTGCGTATTGAAATTGAAACAGATGGGACAAATAATCCGTTTGATGCTGAGAACTTTGTTTTTTCAACTAATGGTAGCGATGATGCAAGTGGGGATATTGAAAATGCGAAGCTTTTTTATACCGGAACATCTTCTAGTTTTTCAACTGGAACACAAATTGGATCAGACATAGTATCTGTTAATGGAGCTTTTACAATAAGTGGTAGTCAGACACTGGAATCGGGAATTAACTATTTTTGGTTAACATATGATATCAAATTAACGGGAACTCCTACAAACGATGTTGATGCACAATTAACATCAGTAGATATAAATTCTTCTACCGAAACACCGTGTACCACATCACCAGCAGGAGAAAGAACGATTATTTCCTGTGCAAGTTTGGGTACTGGTTATTCAGATATTACATTGCCTTATTCTGGTACTGGCACTACAGTTGGTGCTGTTAATGATTTTACTTCGGGTGATTTTAACGAGGCTTGTGGTGATTTATCATATTATCATGGCGAAGATTATTTCTATGTTTTTACACCATCTTCTTCAGGAGATATTTACGTTAATTTACGAACTTCAAGTGCTTTTCAGGGAATTGTTTTATATGAGGGATGTCCATTTTCTTATGGTACTTGTTCGGGGTATGCACAATCTAGTCAGGGTAATCAAAGTTTGTGTGCTTCTGTAACTGCTGGTCAGACGTATTATTTATTAATAGACTCTGATGGAGTTTCAGCAGCTTTTGATTTATACATCAGTGAACCTAGTTCGGAGACTCTTGGAAATACATGTGCAGATGCGGACCCAATAATATCATTGCCTTATTCACGTACGAATTTAAGTACATCTTGCAAGGGTGATGACTATGATAGTGCTTCAGATGCAGCTTGTTCTTCAGTGTATTTAGATTCTGAGGATTATGTATTTGTTTACAATGTAGTCGTTCCTGAATGTATAAATATTGAACTTGATAATTGTGGGAGTTCTGCATCAGTTAGTGTATATTATGGATGTCCTGATGATGTAAATTCTATGTGTATTGGAACTGCACATGATAGTCCTGCACCATTTGATGCAGATTTCTCATTGTTTACCGCGGGTACATATTACATAATTGTAGATAGTGATGACACGTTTAATGAAAGTATAGGTTTTGATATTTCTATTTCCAGTAATGGTGCTGCACAACCGAATGATTTGCCATGTAATGCTATTCATATGGATATGGGGTCTGTTCAGACAGGTGACAATACTTGTACGAGTTCATATGATGAGCCAAGTGCTCCAGCTTGTTGGACAAATGGAAACTTGAATACTGTTTGGTATTCTGCAAGCGTTCCAGCATCTGGCAAAGTAAATATTAGGACAGAGCTTTTAAGCATGACAAATACTCAAATTGCTGCATATTCTGGAACATGTGATAATTTGACACTTATTGATTGTAATGATGATCAATCATCATGTGGTGATAATGTTTATAATATGAGTGAGTTGTTTTTAACAGGATTAACACCAAGTGAAACTATTTATATTTCGGTTGATGGATACCAAGATATTATTGGGACATTTACAATTGGTGTTGTTGATGGAGATGTTGGTTTTACTCCTGCTCACGGACAAGACTGTGGTATTGACTATGCTGTCTTAATATGCAACTCCACATTTACTGTTGGGGATCCGGGTTATCAGGCAGTTGGAACGCAGTGTGATTTCGGAGATAATTTAACAAATAATTGTCTTAACTCAGGTGAAAGAGGTAGTGCTTGGTATTTAGTAGATGTTTTGTCAAATGGTGATTTTGAATTTGTATTAGTGCCAAATGACTATACAGGTATTGTAGGAAGCGAAACAGATTACGATTTTGCAATGTGGAAAATTACAGGAAGTGGAGCAGTAACTTGTGCAGATATTGCAAATAATGCTACTCCTGACAGATGTAATTACTCGCACGATGGTGTAACAGGATTAACAGCTGGAGGCACAGCTTCTGAGATTGGTTATGATTCAGATTATGATGACGCTTTTGAAGCAAGTTTATCTGTTCATGCTGGAGATCAATATTTATTGGTGATTTCTAATTTTACAAATAGTGAGTCTGGTTTTTATATGGACCTAGGCACATCACCTTTGGATTATCCGGGTACTCCAACTTCTCTTACATGGACTGGTGGTGCTGGGAATTCAGATTGGTTTAATACAATGAATTGGGGGAATTGTGATGTAATTCCTGATGAAAATATCGATATTGAGATATCTCCCTCTTCTCTTTATCAACCTGTGATTGATGGACTTGACCCGGGAACTGCAACAAATGGTGTTTTAGGTAAAAATGCAACATGTAAAAGCATTACTATTAATCCCGGAGCAAATTTAACTATCAATAATTTGTACGAACTTGATATATATGGTGATTTTGATAATCAAGGAACTTTGAGCTCTTTGACAGGATCTATAATTGCATTTAAAGGAGGAAATGTTCAAATTATATCTGGTAATATGACAGGTCTTTCCGCTTTTGATATTTTAAGTGTGGAAAAAACAGGCAATTCAATTACTGCAAATACAGAACTTGAAGTAAACAGTTTATTCGAAACAGTTGATGGAAATAGTATTTTTGATATCAATGATATGAATTTTTATTTAGGTGGAGATTTTAATTTATATTCATCAACTACTTTTATTGGTGTTGGCTCAATCTCTAAATTTACATTTAATGGTTTTTCTGCTCAAGAATATAATACCGGCAGTGGTGGAGATTTAATATTGAATGATATTATTATTAATAATACTTTAGGTGGGGTTGATTTAAGTAGCAATCTTGTTTGTTCAAGTGTCGGAAGTATCGAATTTACTTCAGGTGTTATTAATACTGCTGCAAATAGAGTTGAGTGTCAAAATATTGCTGCTGAATCAGTTTCAACTGGAAATACCGACTCTTATATAAATGGTAATTTGAGAAATTATGTATCAAATATTGTAGGAACATATAATTTTCCGGTTGGAACAAGCTCATTTTACGGTTTGGCTCAAGTTCAGGCAAATAATTTATCAGGAATATCGTATTTAGATGCTGTTTTTATGTCTTCGTTCTTAAGTTCGGGAGCAATGGATCCGCTTTTTGCTTTTGATGGTACAATGGAATATCAGGAAGTTGCGACAGAGGGTATTTGGAGAATAAATCCTGATGCGGCACTAAGTGGCGGTAATTATAATATTGTGTTACACTTCGATGATGGACAAGGATATGATATTGAAGGAAATCCAATTGGAAATGGTTTTGAAGGTGTTTTGGATAATAAGTTTGCACCACTCAAGCGAACCTCAGGTGCCACAACTGCAGAATCATGGGTTGGCGAAAATTGTGGGTCAATACCTGCTGAAAATCAAACTGGACGTTTGTTGGCAGATGGTTATGCAATAAGGAGTGGAATTACTAGTTTCTCGGAATTTGGGATAGGTAAAGAAAATGTAACTTTACCGGTTGAATTAGTAGAATTTAGGGCAGAATGTAACGGTGATGTCGTAGAGTTGTTATGGGCTACTGCTAGTGAGTTGAATAATGATTATTTTACTCTGTTGAGAAGCGATGATGGAAAAATCTTTGAATCAATTGGAGAAGTTTTGGGACAAGGGCTTAGCGCAGAATATACAAATTATAGCTTTATTGATATTAGCTCAAAACCAGAAGGCCAATATTATAAAATGCAACAAACCGATTTTGATGGCACTAAAACATTTTCCGATGTTATTTATGTAGAATGTGTAGATAAGGCAGCTGATTTTTTTGTTTTCCCAAATCCATTTAAAGATGAACTTAGCATTTCATTTAATGAGCAAATATCAAGGGAATATTGTATAAAGATTTATGATATGCTAGGAGAGATTGTTTATGATAAAGATGTGCCCTTAAATATTTACCAATATGAGATTAAGGAGCTTAGAGATTTAAAACCAGGAACTTATACTTTGTCATTAATTTCAAGTAGAAACATGCAGAATATAAAACTTATTAAGATGTAGGTTTAGTACTTACAATTAATTTAAACAGGGATATTTTTATTCCTGTTTTTTTATTTAATTAGTCGCTCCTTAAAAACGCACCAACAGTCTGAATGTCAATATTATATTGT
>CAYUWD010000151.1:0-8279 GCA_964448235.1 uncultured Bacteroidales bacterium
ATTACCATTAATATCAAATTGAGGAGCAAAATGAGCTTTTGAATATATATTTTTAGATGACTTTTGTGGTACATACTTGCCTTCAAAGAAGCTTTCTTCTCCTTTCAATGATTTAAGAACTGATGTTCTTATTCTTTTATCTGGTAGTTTTTTTAAATCATAGCCAATTAAGAAAGATTTATCTATTCCTAATAAATTAACATACTCCTGATTGCAGTCTTCGATAATTGCCTCTTCGTTATATTTTACTATTCCAACCGGAGCATTGTCAAATATTGTACGATACCTATTCTCACTTACTTTTAAAGTCTTTTGTGAGTTTACTAGTTCAGAGATGTCGTAAAAAACAGTGCTAAAGTAAAGTTTTTCTGGAGATGATACAGTAATTCGGTATGTCTTATTTAATTGTTCAGTAAATTGTTCTAAGGTTTCTTCACCACCTTTCATAGCTATATTTCCATAGAATTTAATCCAATTAAACTTATCATTTTTAATGTTGGGAAGAACTTCTGTAATTTTTTTGCCAATAATATCTTCAGCCAATAACCCGGTCATTAATTCATAGGCATCATTTATTTCAACAAAGGTATAATCTATTGGCATGTTATTTTCATCAAGTACAATCTTATGCAGTGCATAAGCATATGGTGCTTTTTTTAATAGCGTTTTGTAGTAATTGTCTTCTAGCATTAAGACGAGGATTTAAAATTTTAAATAATTACGAAAAATAATACGAAAAGTTACACGTGAAATAGTATACGCATTATTATTAAAGAATAAGAGTTTTATTTGTTTAAAATTGAGTTTGGGCTATAGTAAAATCTTCTTTAAAGAATAAGAAAAGTTAGAGTTTCTCAATAATATTTTTAATAGTTTTTCTAACTTTTATTGCTATTTCAACAAGTTCTCCGTTGTTTACAGAAGACATTGAGGCTGCGGGGTCAACAGCTGAGACTTCTATCTCACCAGAATCTAATTCCTGAACGATAAAGTTACAGGGTAGCATAGTCCCAATTTTGTTTTCATTAGAAATTGCTTGGTATGCAAAATATGGGTGACATGCTCCAAGGATTCTATATGGTCTAAAGTCTTTGTTTAGTTTGTTTTTAAATATTTCATTAACTTTAATTTCGGATATAATACCGAATCCCTGTTCAGCGAGTTTTGAGTTTAATAACTCAATAGCTTGCTCAATACTATCTTGCTCTATAATTTTTGTAAAGTAGTAACCCATATTTATTAATTTTAATATGAGTAAGTAAGACAAATTGTTTAGTAAAAGGTTTAATTAGAATCTTTTCTGTTTTTATATTCATCTAAAATGTTCTCGAATGTTTCTTGAACTGAAATTATTTTACTTGCCAAGTATGCATTTGTTCCAGCAAAAGCATATCCTGTGTTGAATTTGCCTTTAAAAGCACTGTAAAGAGCAGATATAATGCAATATGGACTAGAAGAAACCTCACAAGTTTTAATACATTTAAATGGACATTTGATGGGTATTTTTTGTCCAAGTTTTACTTTATCAAGAAATTTGTTTTTTATTGCTCTACCAGGCATACCTACAGGACTATTTATTATTTCAATATCTTCTGCTTTTGCATTAATATAAGATTGTTTGAATTCACTTGAAGCATCACATTCTGTAGTTGTTACAAATCTACTTCCCATTTGAACTCCGGATGCTCCAAGTTTCAAAAAGTCAGCTATGTCTTGGCCTGTATAAATGCCACCTGCAGCAATAACTGGTATTTTTGTGTCATATTTGGTTTCAAAATATTTTACAGTATTAATAACCTGAGAAATTAAATGTTCAAGTGAATAATTGACGTCAGTAATTTGTTCAAGTTTAAAACCTAAATGACCTCCCGCTTTAGGTCCCTCAACTACAATAGCATCAGGAAGATAGTTGTAATTTTGTTTCCATTTTGAACAGATTAATTTACTTGCTCTTGCTGAAGAAACTATTGGGACTAATTTTGTTGTACTTTCTTTTGTTAGAAAGGAAGGCAGGTTTAATGGTAATCCCGCTCCACTAAAAATAATGTCAGCCTTTTCTGCAATAGCAGTTTTTACCATATCTGCAAAATTTGACATTGCTACCATTATATTTATTCCAATAATTCCTTTTGTTTTATCACGAGCTTTTCGAAGCTCTTCTTTTAATCCAATTATACTGTTTTCTAGGAAATCTGCACCTGCTTGTTTGTATAGCATGCCTAAACCTGCACTTGCAATAACACCTACTCCACCTTGATTTGCAACAGCTGAAGCCATGCCAGATAAAGAAATGCCAACACCCATTCCTCCTTGAATAATTGGAATCTTTATTTCAAGATTACCAATTTTTAATATTTTTATCATTTAGCAATTTTTGAACATTATGAAATATTTCTTAATGTTGCAGCAAAGGTAGTATATTAAACTACAAAATACGCTTATTAAATTTTTATCCTTTAGAAATAATGATTCTTTCTAATTTATATTCTGAATTAGTTTGAATTTTTAACAGATAAAGACCATTAGGCAATAAGCTTAAATCGATTTGTTTGGGGTTTTCGTAAAGTGAAATTTGTTTCCCTTCAATTGTATAAACTACTACAGATTTAAGATTGTCAGATTCAATATTTATTATTCCAGTTGTTGGGTTTGGGTAAATTTTAATATCTGATATATTTTCATCTGTGATATTTGTCGGATTTTCTGTTAATACCACCTGTTTAACAACTTCAAGTGTGTTTTCTTCAACAGTATTGTCTGACATTGTCAGTCTGATTGTGTATGAACCTTGGTCAAGTCCTGTAGTATTCCACTGACAAATTTCATTGGAAAAGACTTCATTATAAATGGTATCAGCACAAGTAACCCATTCCTCAGAACCTTCAGCTTGATATTCTGCAACAAGCCATCCAAATTCGTTAGGGTAGTAGTCCGATGCTTTTTCAATCCAAGCTGAACCTAAAATAGGAACCATGCTTTCTACATACAGATTAGTTGCATTATCAATGTTAAGATACCACATCATAGCATCATCATGATATTCTGGTTCTTCGACAAGATTAGCCTGAACAATGAACATAATTGATTTCTCAAATGCAATGCATCTACCCATATTTTGTCCGCCATAAGCCATAATTCCTAGTGCATTTCCACTAGCTTGAAAGTTGCTGTTAAGGTAGGTAAATGCACTTGTTGCGACAGTAGTATCAGTTGCAAAAAGATAACCACCTGATCCATCAATCAGACAGTTTTCTGCTGTACACTCACTATTGCCTATTGTTCCTATTTCGCCAACTATACAGCTATTCACAACACCTGTAGCTCCACTAAAAAAATATAGACTCCAAGTTTGAACATCGGTATTTATTAAATGAATGTCGTGACTGCTCATTGGTGCATTAAAGTCAGTATAAGATGAGTTATTTACTAGTCCGGAGACTGTAAAATCTACAATATCTTTAAACCATACACCAATAGTTCTTATGCTGGAGTTTGAAATCGTAATGTCGCTGCCGGGTTCAGGCATTAAACCCCATTTTACATCTGTACAATCTGTAATTGTATATGAGTAATCAATGTTTGTAACTCCTGCATCAGCATTACTAAAACCAAAACTCGTCACACTCTCACCATCGGGGAATGTGTAATCTAGAATACCACCATCCGGGATATGGTGCCATACAAGAACGGTTTCGCTATTCATAAATAATCCACTAGCGTTGTCAGTCATTACAAATTCTCCGGCTTGATTAGAGTTGTCGATATTTATCGATCCATTCAACGAAAGACCACAGGTAGTAAATCCAATATTTGTAATGTCAGTTTGGTTAACGACAGCGTCTTGAGTGATTACCAAATCATGAGGAAGACCATTATAGTTGAGTGTAGATCCGCTTATGTTTATTACACCATTATATCCTGCAATAATTGACCTTTGATACCAAAAGCTTTGTGGGAAGCTTAATGTAGAATTTGTAATCCATAACTTAGCATCTGTCCCGTAGACTAAAATGTCCCCAGTAATAGTTCCTGTACAATCTTCAAATACCAGTTTCCCTTCTCCAATAACAGCAATTGTTCCATCATAAAAATAATCGCCGGTAATGTAAACTGAGTCAGATGGTGTGTCACCTACATAAAGGGTGTCAATTGATTTGGAAAAATCTGTTGGGATTGCAATATTGTCTATTAATTTTTGTTGTCTTAATATTGTTTCCGAAAGTAAATCCTGATCTGCATTTGCTTGGTAATGAAAAATATCTTTTTCATTTTGAGCCATTGCATTATTGGTAATATTGTCTAATTCATCTTGGGGGAATTTCCATTGTGCAAATAAATTGCTAGAAAAAAGTAACGTACTTACAATTGCAATGGTCATTAGTGATTTTAAGTAATTCATTTCTCTTCGTTTTCGTTAATACAATCATTGTATTTATCCTCATAATCAATATCTGATGCAGTAATAAAACTTACTACAATCGTTGCTATTGTTGCAAATATGAAACCTGGGATTAATTCATAGACAATACTTTTCAGTGCAGGAATCTGATTCCAAACTATTACAGTTAAGGCTCCTGTTATTACGCCGGCTATAATTCCAAATTTTGTAGTTTTCTTCCAGAATAGAGCTAAAATACTGGTTGGTCCTAATGCTGCTCCAAGTCCAGCCCAGGCAAATAGCACTAGCCAGAAAATCAGATCTTTTGCAATAAAACCTAGTAATAAAGCTAAAATAACGAGAATAATAATTGTTATTCTACTGTAATTAACAAGCTTTTTCTGAGGTATTTCGAGGTCTTTCTTTATCAATTTCTGGTAAATGTCCCTGACAGCAGATGAGGTAGCCACAAGTAATTGCGAATCAGCAGTTGACATTATAGCAGCAAATATTGATGAGATAATAATGCCAAAAACAATAGGATGAAACTTAACCGCAGCCATAACCGGGTAGATGTTTTCGGGATCTGCATCAGGTAAAGCAGCAATCTCAGGAAAGTATATTCTTCCTGCCAAACCTGTGAAAACTGCCCCAAGAGCCATTAGAATATTTGTAATAGTTCCGATAAATGCTACAGATTTGAGGTTTTTTGTTTTATTTATTGACATATACCTTGCCACAATATGAGGGTTTCCTGCAGAACCAAGCCCAATACCAAGAAATCCTATTAGTGCGCCTGCACCAATTGCCATTATATTGGTATGACTTCCATCTCCTGCAGTTTTTGCAAGTGACCAAAATTCGTTAATCCCTCCCAGATTGATTATTGCAAGTATTGGTAAGGCTAATAACGCAAAACTCATAATAATTCCCTGAATAGTATCGGTTAGACTTACAGCCAGGAATCCACCAAGAACGGTGTAAAGCAAAATAATACCTGCTGTAATTAGTAATCCTGTATTTTCTGTTACAGGAAAACTCGTGCTAAAGGTTTTACCTCCTGCAACAAACTGAGCAGATAGGTAGGCTATCATAAAAAGTAAGATAATAAAGACAATTACCATTCTTAAAACACCTGACTTATCGTTAAATCTTTCTGCAAAGAAATCGGGAATGGTAATACAATCATGTTTCTCGCTAAATCTTCGTATTCTTGGAGCATAGGAAAAGAATAGCCAAAACTCAGCCAGAATATATCCAAATGTTGCCCATAATGCAGAAATTCCCATAGTGTATGCCATACCGGTAACTCCAAGTAATAGCCATGCGCTACGCCCACTAACAACAGATGAAATAGCTACCACTAGTTTACTCATTTTACGTCCTCCAATAAAGAAATTATTGATTCCTACAGATGAAAACTTTGTTGCAATAATGCCGACGATTATCATTATCGCAAGATATGAGATGAAAGCAATAAGCGTTGATGAACTTACTTCGGATGAAAAAGAACTGAAACCTACCATAAATACGAACTATTTTATAGCAAATTTAAGAAAATGAGTTTAGAATTTCAATTTTTATAATAAAATTTAATAAATGTTAAGTTCGGAACAGTTTTTGAAAAAGTTGATAAATAGTTTAAAATATAAATTTATTTATTTTCTATGTTTTATGAAAATAATTATATTGCTCACGAAAAATATTGTATTATGAAAAAGTTAGTTTTACTTATTTTTGTGTCAATTATCTTAGTACCAGTATTCTCTCAAGTGGTTGGTGGAATACACTCAAAATTGGCAGATTATTATTCGGAAGAACGTTGGGAAGATTGTGCTTTTAAGGCAGATCGTATGATATTGAAAGATAAATATCGTAATGATGCTGAAGTATATCTATATTTGGCAGCATCTTATAATAAGATATTTTTGCTTGGTTTGGTTGATACTACTTTACTAAAAAAAGTGCCTGAATATGCAAATGCTTATAAATTTGCATTAAAATATGCAAAATATGCCCAAAAGAAAGATAGGAAAGCAGGTTTTTATTTCCCGGAAAATAATAATATGTTAGAGGAAATTGCTATTTCTGGAATATATTATGTAGATCATTATATTGATGAAGGTAAAGTTGCAAAATCAGGATCTTATGCTCGCAAAATTATGAAGGTGCATTCTGACATAAACATATATTTCTTACATGGTGTTTTATCTGCTATGTCAGGTGATCCTGAAACTGCAAATGAAGTTATAGATTCTGTTTTTACTACCATGGACAATCAAGCACCTAGTGGGTTAGAAAATACTCAGTTTATGATGTTGGATGGATTTGATCATTATGCACATTATTTAATGAGTCTGGAAGAACCACTTAAAGATAGCGCTATCAATATTACAAATAAAGGATTAAAATATTTTCCTGATAACGAATTATTAAAATGGAATCTTGAATGGATTGAAAATCCTGAAATAGAAACTACTAAGCCAAAGAATTCGTTAAAAACTGCAATGCTTAAAGATATTGCTGTTACATTACCCGGAGATGATAGTGATGACGATGACGATGAAGATTACGACGAAGACGAATAGAATATGGCAATTATTGGAATTATTGGAGGAACAGGTTTAGAGAAAAGCAATCTTTTACAAAATCCTGAAAAGAAAAAAATAACAACTAAGTTTGGAGATCCTTCTTCTGAAATATTGATGGGAGATATGTTTGGTCACAAACTTGCAATTATTTCACGACATGGGGCTGAACATACTATTACACCAACACATGTAAACAATAGGGCAAATTTAACAGCTCTTAAAGAACTTGGTTGTGAATATATTATTGCAACTACTGCTTGTGGAAGTTTAAAAGAAGAAGTAATGCCCGGAGACTTTGTGCTTGCTGATCAGTTTATCGATTTTACAAAAAAACGTGAATATACATTTTACGATAGTTTTGATCCCGGACAAATGCAACATTGTCCAATGGCAGAACCATATTCAAAAGTTATTGGCGCAAAAATTATTTCTGCTGCTGATAAATTGAATATAAAACTTCATAAAACAGGAACAATTGTTACAATTGAAGGTCCAAGGTTTAGTACAAAAGCTGAATCAAATATGTTTAGAATGTGGGGTGCAGAGCTGATTAATATGAGTACTGCTACAGAAACTGTTCTTGCAAATGAAATAGGAATTCCATATTCTGTTATTGCTATTTCAACAGATTACGATTGTTGGAAAGAAGAGGAAGAAGCTGTGTCAATGGAAATGGTTCTTGAGAATTTTAAGAAAAGTGTTGGAAAACTATTGGACTTAATTGTAGAAACTATTAGAATGTTCTAGGATGATAGAATCTGTAAATGTATATGAAGTACTTAGAATAATTAACAAAAACCCATTGTTCCTTAAAGAGCATTATGAACGATTTGTTAAATCTCTACAGCATTTTGATATTTGTCCTTTATCAAAAAAACACTTCATTGATGAGATTTGTAAGACAATCGAGACAGACAGAATAGTTAATGGTAATATAAGAATAGATACTTTTATTGATCCTGAAACTTATAAATGTAAAATTCATATTAAAGAAATACCACATCATTACCCTACTCCTGATGAATATGGAAAAGGTGTGAGAGCTATAACATATCATCATGTTAGGCCAAATCCACAGAAGAAAATTTGGTATGCTGAACATAGAAAGATAATAGATGATATTATAAAAAATGAGGCTTGCTACGAAGTATTATATTACAATAACAAAAAGTGTTTAACTGAAGGTAGTAGGTCAAATTTGTTCTTTATTAAGGATAATAGCTTATTTACTCCTTTTAATAAACATGTTTTGCACGGAGTTACTCGTCAAAATATTATCAAGTTGGCATATGATATGGATATTGATGTGA